>DATGLO010000536.1:0-3978 GCA_035294105.1 Allostellaceae bacterium | reverse complement strand
ACCGTCGACGAAACTTTGGATACGATCAAGAGCCTGCCGCGGCTCCCGGGCACGGAAGAGATCCTGATCCCCGGCGAGCGCGGCGAGCGCAGCTATGCCGCCCGCTTGCGCGACGGCGTTCCCGTCCCGGCCGAGGTCTGGAACACGCTGACGAAAGCGGCGGAGAAATACGGGGTCGCCGTTCCGAGCCTTTAAGGCGCAGGCTGCCGATCGGCCTGCTATTGGTCAATGAACGGCAACAGATGCTTAGCGATTCCCCCGCTTCCCCGGCGCGCGCCGCCGTTGAAGATGTGGCACCGATCCTATCGATCCTCCGGAGGCTTTCCTCATGTTCATCGTCGATTCGCAAGTCCACATTTGGGCGCCGGAAAGCCCCGACCGTCCCTGGATCGAGGGCGGCGCCGCGCGCATCAAGCTCAACGGCCATCGCGAGAAGCCGATGGGTTACGAAGAGCTGCGCGGCCTGATGGACGAGGCCGGCGTCAATCGCGCGCTGATCGTGCCGCCATCTTGGGAAGGCGACCGCGTCGATTTCGGCCTCGAAGCCGCGCATAAATATCCCGACCGCTTCGCGGTGATGGCGCGCATTCCGCTCGAGAAGCCGAACGAAGCCAAGGCGCTGCTGCGCTCGTGGGAAAACGAACCCGGCATCAAGGGCACGCGGCTTACCTTCCATCGCGACCAGGATCGGCCGTGGATCACCGACGGCACCGCCGATTGGTACTGGCCCTTCGCCGAAGAGCACAACATCCCTACCATGGTCCACGCCCCGGAGCGCAAGCCGCAGCTCGAAGCGATCGCGCAGAAGCATCCGAAGTTGAAGATCATCGTCGATCACATGGGCATCCTCGGCCACACCGTCGATGACGGCATCGCGCCATGGATCGACAGCACCGTGGCGATGGCGAAATACCCGAACATCTACGTGAAAGTTTCGGCGGTGCCGGGCTATTCGAAGCTGCCCTTCCCGCATCCCGGCCTCAACAAGTATGTCGAGAAGATCGTCCGCGCCTTCGGGCCCGAGCGCTGCTTCTGGGGCACCGACCTCACCCGCATGCTCGAACGCAACAAACTTACCTATACGCAATGCGTCGAGCATTTCACCAAGCACATGCCCTTCCTCAGCGATCGTGACAAGGAATGGGTAATGGGCCGCGCAATTTGCGCGTGCCTCAACTGGCCGATTAAATAACGGGCCGATCATGTAAACTGCGCGGCGGAAAGAACGCGCTGGGGAGGGCGGTGGAGCGGTGAGCAACAAGATCGACGGCGGCGAAGCAGTCCTCGAAGCGTTCCGCCATCTCGGCGTCGATTACATCATGTCCTCGCCCGGCTCCGAATGGGCGCCGGTTTGGGAAGCGCTCGCCCGGCAAAAGGCGAGCAAGACCGCAGGCCCGACCTATATCGAGTGCTGGCACGAGACGCTCGCCGTCGGCATGGCGATCGGCTACACGCTCGCCACCGGCAAGCCGCAGCCGGTGCTGCTCCATGCCGGCGCCGGCCTCTTGCAAGGCGCGATGGCGATGCACGCCGCCTATATCGCGCAATTGCCGATGCTGGTGATGTCGGGCGAGGCGCTGAGCTATGGCGAGGATCCCAAGGTGGATCCCGGCTCGCAATGGTACCGCAATCTGAGCGTCGTCGGCGGCCCTGACGGACTGGTGAAGCCCTTCACCAAATGGTCGAGCCGCATCACCAGCGTGCATACGCTCTATGAGACGCTTGTCCGCGCGATGGAAATGACGGCGCGCATTCCGCGCGGTCCCGTGTTCCTCGATCTGCCGGTCGAGATCATGCTGGAGGATTGGACGCCGCCCGAGCATATCCGCCGCGCGCCGGCCCCGCCGAAGAAGCACACGCCGTCGGCCGATATCGAAGCGGTCGCGAAGCTGCTGGTTGCGGCGGAAAATCCCTTCCTCACTACCGAAACCACCGGCCGCGATCCCGAAGCTTTCGGCGCGTTGGTCGCGCTGGCCGAGCGCCTCGCGCTACCGGTGATCGAAAGCCGCGGCGCGGTCTGCCTCAATTTCCCGAAGGATCATCCGCTCTATCAGGGCTTCAATCTCAACCCCTTCATGAAAGAGAGCGATCTCGGCCTCGTCGTCAGCAGCCGCGCGCCGTGGTACCCGCCCGGCAATCGCCCGGCGAAAGCGAAGATCGTCTCGATCGATGAAGACCCGCTGCGCTCGTACATGGTCTATCAGAACCTTCAGGCGGACATGTATCTCGAGGGCGATCTCGCCGCGACCTTGCGCGCGCTCGATGCCGCCGTGCAGAAGCTCGGCCTCGACAAGGGAAAGGTCGAAGCGCGCCGCGCGAAATATGCCGCAGCGCATCAGAAAGCAGCGGCACAGCGCAAAGCGGCCGAGGCGGATGCCGCCAAGAAGCCGGGCATCCATCCGCTGACCCTCTGCGCGGCGTTACGCGACACCCTGCCCGCCGACACCATCTATGTCGACGAGACGATCACCCATAGCTCGCTGATGCAGGAGAACATGGGCTGGAACAAGCCCAACAGCTATTTCTATGTCCAAGGCGGTTTGGGCCAAGGCCTCGGCGTCGCGCTTGGCGTGAAGCTTGCCAATAAGGGCAAGCTCATCGCGCTGATGATCGGCGACGGCTCGCTGCTCTACAATCCGATCATTCAGGGCCTCGGCGCCTCGGCGCAGCACAAGCTGCCGCTGCTGATCGTCGTCTTCAACAACAAGAAATACGCGTCGATGAAGATGAATCATCTGCGCTATTACCCGGAAGGCGTCGCCGTCTCGACCAATGTGTTCCACGGCGTCGAGATCGACCCGCCGGATTTTGCGAAGCTTTCGACGCATTTCGGCGGTTTCGGCAAGACCGTTACGGACCCGAGCCAGCTCGCCGGCGCTCTAAAGGAAGGCCTCGCGAGCGTAGCCAAAGGCGAGACGGCGATCGTCAACGTAATGCTCACGCAATAGCGCGCATCCCGCACGGCGGTAGTAGATCGAGGACAACACAGCATGTCGGACGAAACCAGCCTCCAAGCCGCGATCGACGATCTCGTCGTCGCCAATCACATTCTCTTCAGCGAAGGCATAGTCGACGGCTTCGGTCATGTCAGCATGCGGCATCCGACTCGGCCAGACCATTATCTCATTGCCCGGACGCTCCAGCCCGTGTTCGTCACCCGTGCCGATATCGTCGAGCACGACATCGACAGCAAACCGGTCGCGCCCGATGCGCCTCCGACCCCCTGGGAACGGTTCATTCATGGCGAGATCTATCGTGTCCGTCCGGATGTCGGCGCGGTCGTCCACAGCCACGCACCATCGGTGTTGCCATTCTCGGTCGCCGGCGAAACGCCCTTGCGCGCGATCTGCCACCAGACCGGCTTTCTCGGCGACGGCGCGCCGATCTTCGAGATCCGGAATTTCGCCGGCGATAGCAGCAACCTGCTGGTGAACGACATCCGGCTGGGCGCCGCACTGGCCAAGACCCTGGGGTCCAGCATGGCGGTGTTGATGCGGGGCCACGGTTTCAGCGTCTGCGGCGCCAGCCTCTACGAAGCCGTCTACAACGCGGTCAACACCGAGCTCAACGCGCGCATCGAGATGAACGCGCTGCGACTGGGTCGCGTGTCCTTCCTCACGCCCGGGGAGGCGAACGCCGTTTCCAAGACTCACAACTCCTCGCTGAAGCGCAATTGGGAAATCTGGGCCAAGCGCGCGGCGGGCGAACTTCGCTAAGGAGACGATCTATGTTCATTGCGATCTCACACCATCACGCAAAACCGGGACAGGCCAACGCTGCGGCCGAGCGCGTCGATAAGAACGGTGCCGCCATGGCGAGCGAGCCCGGCTTTCTTTACCGCTATCGCCTCGAAAATCCCGCCAAGCCGGGCGTGGTCACGACCTTGACCGCCTGGAATGCCGAAAGCGACTACAAGGGATTCCGCGACCGGCGCGCGGCGCGCGGCGAGCCACCGGCCGATGCAATGCCCTGGGACCG
>DATGLO010000535.1:0-17171 GCA_035294105.1 Allostellaceae bacterium | reverse complement strand
GAGGTGATCATCGAAGAGCGCCGCATGCGCATCGACAACAATCCCGCGGCGCTGTTCGACGAGCAGCTCAACACCGCGCTTTATCTTCATCATCCCTATCGCATCCCGACGATCGGCTGGGAAAACGAGATGCACGGGCTGACGACCAAGGACGAGCAGGACTTTTATAAGCGTTGGTACGCACCCAACAACGCCGTGGTCGTGATCTCGGGCGATGCGACGGTCGACGAAGTGAAGGCGCTCGCCGAGAGATATTACGGCGTTATTCCGGCCCGTCCGGTGCCGGTGCGCCGGCGCGTCGAAGAGCCGCCGAAAGTGGCCGCGGCGACGCTGACGATGAAAAGCCCGCGCATCAGCGATGTCGAATGGAGCCGGCAATGGCTGGCGCCGAGCTATCGCAAGGGCGACACGCAATACGCCTATCCGCTGCAGGTCCTGGCCGAGGTGCTCGGCGGCAGCGCCGCGTCGCCCCTTTATAAGGGCCTCGTCATCGACAAGGGCTTGGCGCTCTCGGCGAACGCTTCCTACGACCCTAACCTATACGACCTGACCACCTTCGGCTTCGAGGCGACGCTCAAAAACGGCGCCTCGGTGCAGGACTTTGAGGCGGCGTTCGATAACGTCGTCAAGACCGCCCTCGCGAGCGGCATCACCGCCGAGGATGTGGAGCGCGCCAAGCAGCGCATGATCGCGAACGTAACCTATGCGCGCGACAGCCTGTCCGGCCCCGCGCGCATCGTCGGCACGGCGCTGGCGCTCGGCCGCAGCCTCGACGATGTGCAGAGCTGGCCCGATAAGGTCGCGGCCGTGACGCCGGATCAAGTGCGCGCCGCCGCCAAGGCGGTGATCCGCGACGACGTCGCCGTGACCGGCATCCTGATGCCGGGGCCCACGTCATGAAGCGGGGTCTTTTGCGCGCCGTCTTCCTGCGCCGCGGCTCGGTCGCGCTCTTTGCTCTGGTCATCTTGGCAATGCCGGCGCGCGCGGCGGTCAAGATCGAAGAGGTGCAGAGCCAGGGCGGCATCACCGCCTGGCTGGTCGAGGATCACAGCGTCCCGGTCGTCTCGATGGATGCCGCGTTTCGCGGCGGCGCGGCGCTCGATCCGGCGGACAAGCGCGGCCTCTCCAATTTCGTCGTCGATCTGCTCGATGAAGGCGCGGGCGATCTCGACAGCACCGCCTACCAATCGCAGCTCGAGGACCTCGCGGCGCAGCTCAATTTCAACGCCAGCGCCGACATGATCTCGGTGCGGCTGCGCTCGCTCGCGAAGAATCTCGCCCCGTCTTTCGATCTCCTGCGCCTTGCCCTGACGCAGCCGCGCTTCGATCCCGAGCCGGTCGCGCGTATCCGCGCCGACATTCTCGACGGCATCGCCAACGAGCAGCGCCAGCCCGTCGCTCTCGCCAGCCGCTTGTGGTGGAAGACCGCCTTTCCCGATCATCCCTACGGCCTCTCCTCGCGCGGCACGCCCGAGACCGTCAACGCGATCACGCCCGACGATCTCCACGCTTTCGTCCAGCATCGCTTCGGCAAGGACAATCTGATCGTGGCGGTCGTCGGCGATATCACGCCGGCGCAGCTGAAGCCGCTGCTTGATTCGACCTTCGGTGCGCTCCCCGCGCATGCGCTGCCCGATACGGTGCCCGACGCGACCGATCAGGCGAAAAGCGGCGTCGAGACGATCGACATGCCGATCCCGCAAAGCGATGTCGTGTTCGGCGAGCCGGGCATCAAGCGCGGCGATCCCGACTGGTACGCGGCGCTCCTCGATCTCAATATCCTGAGCGCCGGGGGCCTGACCTCGCGCGTCGCCTTGGAAGTGCGCGAGCAGCGCGGCCTCGCCTATTCGGTCTCGGCCAATCTCGATCCGCTGGTGCATGCCGGCGTCATCCTCGGCCAGGTCGGCAGCCAGAACGCGCATGTCGCGGAGACCATCCAGGTCATCCGCAACACCTGGAAGCGCATGCATGACGAAGGGCCGACGGCGAAGGAACTGGCCGACGCCAAGACCTACATCACCGGCTCGTTCCCGCTGGGGCTCGATTCGACCAGCCGCATCGCCTCCGTGCTGATCTCGATCCAGTTCGACCATCTCGGCATCGACTATCTCGCGAAGCGCGATGCGATCATCAACGGGGTGACGCTTGCCGATGCCAAGCGCGTCGCCCAGCGGCTCTTGTCGCCCGACAAGCTTTTATTCGTCGTCGTCGGCCAGCCGCAGAACCTTCAAGGGGCGGAGAACGTTACTCCTGGCGGGGACAATAGCCACCAAGGAGTGCCAGCGCATGGACTACCGGCAGAACATTGACGGCTGCCTCAGCGAGACGGTGGGCGCCAAGGGTCTCGATCGCGCCAGCCTCGATGCGATGCTGGCGCGCACCGCCCCGGCGCTCGACAAGCTCAAGCGAATGCGCGAGGACGGCAGCCTGCCGCTGCTGCGCCTGCCGAAGCGCCAGGACGACATCGCGCAGCTTCGCCGCATCCTGAAGACCTTCCGCGCCGCGCCGCGGCAGCGCTTCCGCGACGTCATCATCCTCGGCACCGGCGGATCGAGCCTCGGCGGGCAGACGCTCTACGCCCTTGCCGACCAGCGCGCGCAGCCGCAGCTGCATTTCATGGACAACATCGATCCGGCGACCTTCGAGACGCTGTTCGCCGCGCTCGATCCGGCGCGCACCGGCGTGGTTGCGATCTCGAAATCGGGCGGCACCGCCGAGACGATGACGCAGTTCGCGATCTGCGTCGAATGGCTGCGCACGCATCTCAATGCCGATGCCGTCGGCCGCCATACCATCGCGATTACCGAGCCCAAGGACAATCCGCTGCGGCTGCTCGCGATGAAGCTGACGACGCCGGTGCTCGACCACGATCCGGGCATCGGGGGACGCTATTCGGTCTTGTCGAATGTCGGGCTGCTGCCGGCGATGCTGGCGCAGCTCGATGTCGCGGCGCTGCGCCAAGGTGCCGGCGAAACGCTCGACGCCGCGCTCGGCGCGAGCGAGCCGCGCGACAGCGCGCCGGCGCTCGGCGCGGCGATCGGCGTCGGCCTTTGGGAAAAACACGGCATCGGCACCACGGTGATCCTGCCTTATCTCGATCGCCTCGCGCATTTCGGCCTGTGGTTCCGCCAGCTCTGGGCCGAAAGCCTCGGCAAGGACGGCAAGGGCACGACGCCGATCCGCGCCATGGGCACGGTCGACCAGCACAGCCAGCTCCAGCTTTATCTCGCGGGCCCGGCCGACAAGATGTTCACGCTTGTGACGGCCGAGGTCGCCGGCATGGGCGAGGCGGTCGCGCCCGATCTCGCCACCGATCCCGCGCTCGGCTATCTCGTCGGCAGGCGCATGGGCGATCTTCTCGATGCCGAGCAGCGCGCCACCGAGCAGAGCCTCATCCGCAGCGGCCGGCCGACTCGGCGCTTCCACCTCGCGCGACTCGACGAGCGCGTGCTCGGCGGGCTCCTCATGCATTTCATGCTCGAGACCATCATCGCCGCCGATCTCTTTGGCGTGAATGCCTTTGATCAGCCCGCGGTCGAAGAAGGCAAGGTCATCGCGCGGCAATACCTTGGCGAGATGAGGCGCGAAGCGGCACAATAGCCGCATGGTCCTTCGCCGCCTCCCGGAAACCGTCGTCAATCGCATCGCCGCCGGCGAGGTGATCGAGCGCCCGGCTTCCGCGCTCAAGGAATTGGTCGAGAATTCGATCGACGCCGGCGCCACGCGCATCGACGTCACCTTGAAGGAAGGCGGCCAGAGCCTCGTCGTCGTCAGCGACGACGGCATCGGCATGGACGAGACCGAGCTCGCGATGGCGGTCGAGCGGCATTGCACCTCGAAGCTGCCCGACGACGATCTCCTGCGCATCGATCACCTCGGCTTTCGCGGCGAGGCGCTGCCCTCGATCGGCGCGGTCAGCCGCCTCGCCATCGCCAGCCGCAAGCGCGGCAGCGCCAATGCGTGGTCCATCAGCGTCGAGGGCGGCGCCAAAGGCTCGGTGCAGCCGGCAGCACTGAGCCAGGGCACGCGGGTCGAAATGCGCGATCTCTTCTACGCGACGCCGGCGCGGCTCAAATTCTTGAAATCGCCGCGCGCCGAGCGCGAAGCGGCGCTCGATGCGATCGAGCGGCTCGCCATGGCCTATCCGCGCATCGCTTTCACGGTGAGCGGCGAGGAAGATCGCATCCTCCTGCGCCTCAACGCGGTCGAGCGCGACCTCACCGGCACCGACGGGCGCCGGCTGCGGCTTGCTGCGGTGTTGGGCAAGGAATTCGGCGACAACGCGATCGAGATCGACGCGACGCGCGAGGGCTTTCGTCTGACCGGCCTCGCCGGCCTGCCGACCCTCAACCGCGCGACGGCGCGCGACCAATATCTTTTTGTCAACGGCCGGCCGGTCAGAGACAAGCTCTTGGCCGGCGCGGTGCGCGGCGCCTATCAGGATTTCCTCGCGCGCGACCGCCATCCAATGGTGGCGATGTTTTTGGACGGCCCGGCGGAAGCGATCGATGTCAACGTCCATCCGGCGAAGGCCGAGGTGCGCTTCCGCGATGCGAGCCTCGTGCGTGGCCTCATCGTCGGCGCGCTACGCCAGGCGCTCGCCGCCGCCGGCCATCGCGCCTCGACCACCGTTGCCGAAGCGGCGCTGTCGTCCTTCAGGCCGGGCGGCAGTGCCGGTGTGCCGCATCGCGCGTGGCTCGGGCAACCGAGCTATGCGCCGTCACGAGGGGTCGCCGAGGATGCCGCCGCTTATCAGGCGCCGCTCGCCTCGGACGCGTTCGTTCGGCCCGGTGCGCGGCCGGCGCCGGCGGCCGAGGAAGCGGCGACGCTCTTTCCTTTGGGTGCGGCGGTGGCGCAGCTGCACGAGACCTATGTCGTCGCGCAGACCCAGGACGGCATCGTCATCGTCGACCAGCACGCGGCGCATGAGCGCCTGGTCTACGAGCGCATGAAAGCGGCGATCGCCGGGGCCGGCGTCGCGCGGCAGATTTTGCTGCTGCCCGAAGTGGTCGAGCTCGACGAAGGCGGTGTCGCAAGGCTGACGGCGCGCGCCGATCAGCTCGCCGAGCTGGGCCTCGTCATCGAGCCGTTCGGCGAGGGCGCGGTCGTCGTCCGCGAGACGCCCGCGCTTTTGGGCGAGATCGACGTGCAAGGCCTCGTCCGCGATCTCGCCGACGAGCTCGCCGAGCTCGGCAACGCGCTCTCGCTCAAGGAAAAGCTCGAAGAGCTGTGCGGCACCTTGGCCTGTCACGGCTCGGTGCGCGCCGGCCGCCGCCTGCTGCCGGAAGAGATGAACGCGCTCCTCAGAGAGATGGAAGCAACCCCGCATTCCGGCCAGTGCAACCACGGCCGCCCGACCTATGTCGAGCTGAAGCTCGAAGACATCGAGAAGCTGTTCGGACGGCGGTGACTTTGTCGGGCCACATGTTGAAATATCCGGTATTGGGTAGCAAGCTCACGTTGGATCAAACTCGCTGGAAATTAGCGGCGAATCATGACGCGACGCATCAATGTAAAGATCAAGGGTAGCTACAAAGTTGTCGGGACCATTCTAGCGCCAGAAAAGTCGTCCATCTCAGAATCGGGTTGGCTGGACACTGGGAACATGAAGGTATTCTTCCGTCGAACCTACCAACAAATTGCCGGCGCCGAATTTGAGCGGTTGGAAGATGCTAATCGTTGGCCAAGCTTTGAGCCTGTATAGCTTCGCCCATGTTTGAATTTCAACGTGGGCCGTGGGTTCACTAATTGCGCTTCTTCTCCGGCCAATGCCTCAACGGCTCGCCCACCGAAACGGCCCATCTCCTCGCTGCTACTTATGGAGTAGCGCGAACCCGTAAGCATAGATGCCGTCTTCCGGTCCGTTCTTGAAACGCTTCATGACGCGCTGCACCGGCCAGATCAGCGATCCGTCTTTAAGCTTGATGGCGATATTAATTTCCGCATTCGGGTCGGAGTCGTCGCCTTGCCAGTCGCCGCCCGCATGGCGGCGAATCACCTCGCCGACGTAAGCGCTAACCCGAAAATCCTTTGACCGAGTTGTTCGGAAAGCAATCCTCGCGGGCGTGCTTTGCCAGCCGGCGCTTGCTCGTCGAAAAAGCGGTCGATTTCATGAAGGCTTTCCAGCGAGAAATCGGCTTTGTAACCCGAGCTGGATAACGCTTTGGCCATCCACTCCGACGCGCCGAGCGCGTCGCTCACAATGTGTGGCTGTTCGGCCATGGCAGCTCCTGAGAGGCTGACGCACAGAGCGATCAGAATGGATGCGACTACGGCCTTCATGCTCGAACATGATACCGCAAAAACACGAATTTCGCCGCGCCGTAGCGGCGCTCGTCGAGGCGCGTGAAGCCTTCGATTTCGTCGAGGTCTTTTTTCGCGGCGATCTCGACCACAGCGAGCGCGCCCTTCGCGATCCACCCGGCTGTCGCCAGCGCTGTGAGCGCGGGCGCCGCGAAGTCCTCGCCGTAGGGTGGATCGAGAAAGATGAGGGAGCAGGCGCCGGTCGCGCGCGGCGGGCGCGTTGCGTCGCCCATCAGGAGCGCGGCATGAGCGGTCTCGCCGAGCGCGGCGATGTTCTGCTGCAAGGCGGCGCGGGCAGCGCGATCCTGCTCGATGAAGCTCGCATGGCGCGCGCCGCGCGATAGCGCTTCGAGCCCGAACGCGCCGGTGCCGGCGAAGGCGTCGAGCACCATCGCGTCCATGCACGCATCCTGCTCGGCAAAACGCCCATGCGCGAGGATGTCGAACACGGCTTCGCGGGCGCGGTCGCTGGTCGGCCGCACGGCGCGGCCCGCGGGCGCGATGAGCGCTCGCCCGCGATGCTTACCGGCGATGATGCGCATCGCCGCCCTTTGCCGCGTGGCCGCGCATCGCTTCGCGCGCGCGTTTGCCGGGACGCGGCCGCCGTCTCGATTTCGCTTTCAGCTTCTTCTCGGCGGTCGCCGTGCCTGGTTTCGCCTCGTCGCCGAATTGCTCGTTCATCACGCGCGGCGGCACTTCCTCGAGCGCGCCGCGCGGCAGGTTGCCGAGCTGGAACGGGCCGTAAGCGAGGCGGATGAGCCGCGTCACCGCGAGGCCCACATGCGCCATCACCTTGCGGATCTCGCGATTGCGCCCTTCGCGCAAAGAGACCGTCAGCCACACGTTGCTCGTATGCTGCTCGCCTTCGTAGACGGCATGGATCGGGCCGTAAGCGACGCCGTCGATCGTGACACCGTGCTCGAGTGCTTCGAGCCGCTTGGGATCGACGATGCCGTGGACGCGCACCTTGTAGCGCCTGAGCCAGCCATTCGCCGGCAGCTCCAAGCGCCGCGCGAGCTCGCCGTCATTGGTCAGAAGCAGCAGGCCTTCGGAATTGAGATCGAGCCGGCCGACGGAAATGAGGCGCGGCGTGCCCTCGGGCAGCTTGTCGAAGACGGTCTCGCGGCCTTTCTCGTCGCGATGCGTCGTGACGAGCCCGGCGGGCTTGTGATAGCGCCAAAGCCGCGCGCGGTCGGCTGCGGGCAGCGGCTTGCCGTCGACGGAGAGCTCGGCGGGGTCGGCAACGTTGACGGCGGGAGAGGTCAGTTTTTCGCCGCGCAGACTTACGCGGCCTTCGGCGATCCAGCGCTCGGCGTCGCGGCGCGAGCAGAGGCCGGCGCGCGCCAGGATTTTCGCGACGCGCTCGCCTTTGGCCTCGGAAGCGGCCTCGGCCATCAGCCGCAAGCGGCGATGAATGCCGCGAATAGCCGCTTGTCGCCTTCGCTCAATCCGTATTCGGGATGCCATTGCACGCCGATGCAGAAGCGGCGGCGCGGGTCCTCGATGCCTTCGATGACGCCGTCGGGCGCGGTCGCGTCGATCACCATGCCCGGCGCGACGTCTTTGACCGCCTGGTGATGCGCCGAATTGACCGCGAGCTCGTCGCTTTGGGTGATGCGATGCAATTGCGTGCCGCGCGCGATCGCGACTTTGTGGCCGGGCTCGGTGCGGGGGTTGGGCTGCTCATGGGCGAGCGCCCCCGGCACCTCGTCGGGGATGTGCTGAATGAGCGTGCCGCCGAGCACGACGTTGAGGAGCTGCTGGCCACCGCAAATGCCGAAGACCGGCTTGTCGGCCGCGACCGCGCCTTTGGTGATCGCGAATTCGAATTGCGTGCGGCGGTCCTTAGTGGTGACGGTCGCATGCTTGCTGCGCGCTCCGAAAAGCGCGGGATCGACATCGAAGGCGCCGCCGGTGACGATGAGGCCCTGGATGAGATCGAGATAAGCCGCGGCGCGCTCCGGCTCGTGCGGCAACAGAATCGGCAGGCCGCCCGCCGCGGTGACGGCGGTACAGTAATTCTCTCTGAGCGCGTACCAGGGATGCGTCTTCGAATAGCCGCCCGGCGGCTCCGAATCGAGGGTGAGGCCGATGACGGGTTGTGCCATGCTCGTGAGTCTTAGGCCGCGCGCATCGCGGCAGCAAGGAAGCACGAATGCCGTCGCCGATGGAATTGGCTCTGGAGCAGGCGGGACAGGCACAGGCGCGCGGCGAAGTGCCGGTCGGCGCGGTGCTGGTCGATGCTGCCGGCCGGGTGCTGGCCGCGGCCGGCAACGAGGTGGAGGCGCGGCTCGATCCGACCGCGCATGCCGAGATGCTGGTGCTGCGCGCGGCGGCGGCGCTGAAGCAATCGCCGCGGCTCGAGAAGTGCGACCTTTACGTGACACTCGAGCCTTGCGCGATGTGCGCGGCGGCGATCTCTTTTGCGCGGCTGCGCCGGCTTTATTACGGCGCCTACGATCCCAAAGGCGGCGCGGTCGAGCACGGACCGCGCTTCTTCACGCAACCAACCTGCCACCACCGGCCGGAAATTTACGGCGGCATCGACGAGCAACGCGCGGCGGCGCTCTTGAAGGATTTTTTTCAGGAGCGGCGCTGATGGCTCCCCCTCACCCTCCCGCTTCGCGGGTCCCTCCCCGCCGGGGAGAGGGTTGGGGTGAGGGGGCCTCTTTAAATCAAATTCCCCGCAATCTTGGCATCACCTTCTCGGCGAAGAGGCGATGCGAGCGCTGCGCCAGATTGAACGGGATGCCGCCGAAGTAGAAGGTGCAGTCGACCTGGGTGATGCCCATCATCTCCTGCGCCTTGGTGAGGAGCTTCACCGCGTCGTCGGGCGTGCCGGCGACGACGCGGCATTCCTCGACCATCTTCGGCACGTCGAGGACTTGGCGTTCGACATCGCCGAGCGCCGCCGGTTTCTCGCCCGGGCGATCGGCGCGCACCCGATCGAGGGTGTGGGTCGTCGCGCCGACATAGCGCACGAGCGCCTTCCTCGCGATGTCGATCGCCTCGGCGCGGTCTTCGCTGAGGACGACCTGGTAATGCGCGGCGATCTTGTAGGCTTTGTCCGGATGGCCGGCCGACAGCCAGGCATCGCGATAGATCTTGTTCAAACCGATCAGCGGCTGCACGCCGCGATAGGCGACGGTGAAAATGCCGAAGCCCTGCTCGCCCGCCCATTTGAAGCTGTCGGGCGTGCCGCCGCAGGCGAGCCAGATCGGCGGATGCGGGCGTTGCTGCGGCCGCGGCCACACTTGCAGGTTCTCGTATTGGTAAGCGGGCCCGTTATGGCTGAAGCGCTCGCCCGACCACGCCTTGCGGATGAGCGCGATGCCTTCCTTCAAGCGGTCTTGCGCGCCTTGGAGCGGCACATGGAGACGGTCGTAATCGTATTCGACGAAGCCGCGGCCGATGCCCAATTCGACGCGGCCGTTGGACATGAGATCGATCATGCCCCATTGCTCGGCGATCTCGATCGGATTGTGCAGCGGCAAAACGATGATCGAGGAGCCGAGCCGGACGCGCTTGGTGCGCTGGGCGAGGGCCGCGACCATGACGGTCGGCGAGGGGATCAAGCCGCCATAGGCGTCGAAATGATGCTCGTTGGCGAACAACATGTCGAAGCCCGCCTCCTCGCTCGAGACGAGGAAGTCGACGAAGCGCCGCATGAAGCTGCCGACATCGCCGTCGACATCCTCGAAATAGGTCGGCAGGCAGAAATGACCGAATCTCATCGCGGCTACTCTCCTTGAGCGATGGCCATCTTTAGGCGGTAACCGGGGCCGGCGCGACAGGCCTTTGCGCGAGCAGGCCGCGCGGCACGAACATCATCGTAATAACGCCGAGGATCAGGATGCCCGACACGGCGAGCAGCGGCACCGAGAAGCCGCCGGTCGCGTCGCGCAAGGTGCCGACGATGATCGGCGACAGGCTCGATCCGGCGATCGCGACGGTGTTGAGGAAGGCGAGGCCCGGGGCATGCGCCTCGCGCGGCAGGATGATCGAGGGCGTTGTGAAGAACACCGGCCAGGCCGAGAGGCTGAAGGCCGAGGCGAAGATGATGCCGATCAGCTGCAGGACGGGCGAGGCCGCGAGGCCCGAGGTCGCCCAACCGGCGGCGGCGACCAGCATCGGGATGACGCAATGCCAGAAGCGCTCGCTCTGGCGGTCCGAGTGCCGTGTCCAATAGACCATCCAGGCGATCGAGCAAGCCGGCGGGATCGCGACAATGAGGCCGATCTGCCATGTCGGCATGCCTTCGCCGGCGAAGCCGCGCACGATCTGCGGCAGCCACAGGCCTTGCGCCGCGACGGTGCAGATGAGGCAGGCATAGGCGAAGGAGAGGAGCAGCATGTTGCGGCCCAAAACCATGCGCGTGATCGAGCGCTTCGGCCCTTGCGGCTGCGCGCGGCGGCGCGCTTCCTCGTCGCGCTCCAAAAGATCGATCAGCGTCGCTTTCTCGTCGGCGGAAAGGAATTTCGCGTCCTTCGGCTTGTCGGCGAGGTGGAAATACATCCAGATGCCGAAGACGATCGCCGGCGCGCCTTCCAAGAGGAACAGCCACTGCCAGCCCTGCAAGCCCCAGGCGCCGTGAAGCTGCAGGATGAAGCCGCCGAGCATCGCGCTGAACATGCCGGCGAGCGGCTGGCCCAGCATGAACATGGTCTGCGCGCTGGCGCGGCGATATTGCGGATACCAATATGTCATATAAAGGACGAGGCCGGGCGCGAAGCCGGCCTCGGCGATGCCGACCAGGGCGCGCAGGCCGGCGAGACTCCACGGACCCACCGCGAACATCGTCGCCGCCGAGGCGACGCCCCAGGTGATCATGATGCGCGCCAGCCATTTGCGCGCGCCGACGCGCTCGAGGATGAGGTTCGAGGGGATTTCGCAGAGCAGATAGGCGACCGACAGCGCCGTTCCGGCCAAGCCAAAGCTGGTCGCCGTGAGGCCGAGCGCCTTGTTCATCGTCAGCGCCGCGAAGCCGATATTGGTGCGGTCGACGAAGTTGATCATCAGGCAGATCATCAAGAACCACAGATAGCGGTTCGAGACCCGCTTCAGGACGGCCAGTTCTTTGTCGTTAAGAGCCGTGCTCGCTTGGGCGATGGCCATGAATGTTCCTCCCGCGGTCAAGCTTCGCCGATTGGCGCGCGAATCACAAGCGCGGGGGGCGGGATTGCTAACGCTTCAGCGCGCGCCAGCCGATATCGCGGCGGCAGAAGCCCTCGGGCCAGTCGATGCGGTCGATCACCGCATAGGCGCGCTCGCGCGCCGCCGCGAGGGTCCGATCGAGGGCGACGATGTTGAGCACGCGGCCGCCATCGGCGACGAGCTTGTCGCCTTGGCGCTTGGTGCCGGCATGGAAGATCAGCACCTCGGGATCGCCGGCCGCGGCGGCATCGAGATGGCGAATCTCGGTCCCGCGCAGGGGATCCTCGGGATAGCCGGTGGCCGCGAGCACGACGCCGAGCGCCGTTTCGTCGTGCCAGCGCAGATCGAAATCTTTGAGGACGCCGTCGCGCGCGGCGATGAGCGCCGGCAAGAGATCGCTCTTCAAGCGCGGCAGCAGCACCTGGCATTCGGGATCGCCGAAGCGGACATTGTATTCGATGAGCTTCGGCCCCGCGGCGGTCAGCATCAGCCCGGCATAGAGCACGCCTTTATAAGGATGCCCGTCCTTCGCCATGCCGTCCAAGGTCGGGCGGATGATGCGCGCCATCACCTCGGCTTCGATCGCGGGCGTCAAGCAAGGCGCCGGCGAATAAGCGCCCATGCCGCCGGTATTGGGGCCTTTGTCGCCGTCGAAGACGCGCTTGTGATCCTGCGCCGAGGCGAGCGGCAGCGCGTGCTTTCCGTCGGCGAGGACGAAAAAGCTCGCTTCCTCGCCGGCGAGGAATTCCTCGATCACCACCTCGGCGCCGGCGGCGCCGAAGCGGTTGGCGACGAGCGCCTCGTCGATCGCGGCTTCGGCTTCGCCAAGCGTCATCGCGACGGTGACGCCCTTGCCGGCGGCGAGCCCGTCGGCTTTGACGACGATCGGCGCGCCTTCTGCCCGCGCATAGTTTTTCGCCGCGTCGGCATCGGTAAAGCGGCGATAGCGCGCGGTCGGGATACCGTATTTGGCGCAGAGATCCTTGGTGAAGCCTTTCGAGCCTTCGAGCGCGGCGGCGGCGGCGCTCGGCCCGAAGGCGGCGATGCCGGCGGCTTCCAATTTATCGACGAGGCCCGCGACCAGCGGCGCCTCGGGGCCGACGACGACGAAATCGATCTTCTCTTTTTGCGCGAAGGCGATCAGCGCGTCGAGATCGCTCGCGGCGATCGGCACGCAGGTCGCCTCTTGGGCGATGCCGGGATTGCCCGGTGCGCAATAAAGCCGGTCGCACAGCGGCGAAGCGGCGATCGCCCAGCAGAGCGCATGCTCGCGTCCGCCCGATCCGATCACCAAGATGCGCATCTAAGTCCCCGTTATTTAATCGTCACCCCGGCCAAGCGGAGCGCGAGCCGGGGTCCAGGGCAATAAGCGAGGCGTTTCCCTGGACCCCCGCTTTCGCGGGGGTGACGTGAAGAGGGGCGCGTTGTAGCACCTCAACGAAAATCGCGCGATGCCGGGAAAGTCGTGCGCGGGCGGCGCCAGCGCTCGCGGCTATCGGGCCCGGGCAGTTCGCGCGGAATGAGCGGCTGGTCGAGCGCCGCGAGCCGGTGCGAGAGATCGACGAGTTTCTCGGCAATGACATGGATGACATAGCCGCTTTGGTCGCGCTGCACCTTGCCGGTAACGCCGAGGACGCGGCTCGAGACCGCGACGCGGCGAAACTGCGCGAAGACATCGGGCCAGAGCACGATATTGGCGGCGCCGGTCTCGTCCTCGATCGTCATGAAGATCACGCCTTTGGCGGTGCCGGGCTGCTGGCGGATGAGCACGATGCCGGCGAGCTTCACGCACCGCCCGTCTTCGATGTCGCGAAGATCGCGCGCGGTGATCGCGCCTTCGCCTTGGAGGCGCGTGCGCAGCAGCGACAGCGGATGGGCTTTGAGCGAGAGGCGGAGGTGGTTGTAATCCGCCGTCACCTCTTCGCCGAGGCTCATCGCGGGTAAGGGGACCGCCGGTTCGGGCGCATCGTCGGGCTTCTCCGCCGCGGCAAAGAGCGGCAAAGGGGGCGCGCCGAGGCCGCTTGCCGCCCAGAGCGCGTCGCGGCGTTTCAAACCGATACCGTTCCAGCCGTCGCCATCGGCGAGCTTCTCGAAGGCGCCGCGGTTCAACTTGCCGGCGCGTTGCCAGAGCCGCCGCATGGTCGCGGCATCGCCTTTGGCGCGCGCTGCGACGAGCGTCTTTGCATCCTCCTCGCGGAAGCCTTGGACCTGGCGGAAGCCGAGGCGCAACGCGAAACCACCCTTGCCGTCGGGCTCGAGCGTATGGTCCCAGCAGCTCGCGGCGATATCGACCGGCCGCACCTCGACGCCGTGCTCCCTGGCGTCGCGCACGAGCTGCGCCGGCGCGTAGAAGCCCATCGGCTGGCTGTTGAGGATCGCGCAGGCGAAGACCGCCGGGTAATGGCATTTGAGCCAGGCCGAGGCGTAGACGAGGAGCGCGAAGCTCGCGGCATGGCTTTCGGGAAAGCCGTAATCGCCGAAGCCCTCGATCTGATGAAAGCAGCGCTCGGCGAATTCGCGGCTGTAGCCGTTTCGGATCATGCCGTCGATGAAGCGCTTTTCCAAGCTGCCGATGCTGCCGACATGGCGGAAGGTCGCCATCGCGCGACGCAATTGATTGGCCTCGTCGGGGGTGAATTTCGCCGCGACCATGGCGATGCTCATCGCCTGCTCTTGGAAGAGCGGCACGCCGAGGGTGCGGCTCAGAATCTCCTCGAGCTCGGGCTTGGGGAAATCCGGCTTTTCGAGGCCGTCGCGCCGCCTGAGATAGGGATGCACCATGTCGCCCTGGATCGGGCCGGGGCGGACGATCGCGACCTCGATGACGAGATCGTAATAGCGGCGCGGCTTCAAGCGCGGCAGCATCGTCATTTGCGCCCGGCTCTCGACCTGGAACACGCCGACGGAATCGGCCTTGCACAGCATGTCGTAGACGCGCGCATCCTCGTCCTTGGTGATCTCGTAAAGCTCGCGCTCGATCCCGTAATGCGCCTGCAAAAGATCGAGCGCCTTCTTGATGCAAGTCAGCATGCCGAGCGCCAGCACGTCGATCTTCAGCATGCCGAGCATGTCGAGATCGTCCTTGTCCCATTCGATGACGGTGCGGTCTTCCATCGCCGCGTTCTCGATCGGCACCACCTCGGAAAGCTTGCCGCGGGTGATGACGAAGCCGCCGGTATGCTGCGACAAATGGCGGGGAAAGCCGATCAGATCGCGCGCCAGCATGAGGGTGCGGCGCAGATGCGGGTCGTCGGGATCGATGCCGGCCTGGCGGATGTAGTCGTCGTTGATGCCTTCGCGTCCCCAGCCCCATAAGGTCGTCGACAGCTTCGCGATCATGTCGGCCGAAAGCCCCATCGCCTTGCCGACATCGCGAATGGCGCTCTTCGGCCGATAGGTGATGACGGTGGCGACGATGCCGGCGCGATCGCGGCCGTATTTGTCGAAGATGTACTGCATCACCTCTTCGCGCCGCTCATGCTCGAAATCGACGTCGATATCGGGCGGCTCGTTGCGCTCGGCCGAAACGAAGCGCTCGAACAGCAGATTGGCCTGTTCCGGGCTGACCGCGGTGATGCCGAGGATGTAGCAGACGACGGAATTCGCCGCCGAGCCGCGGCCCTGGCAAAGGATTTTCCGCTCCTTGGCGAATTTGACGATGTCGTAAACGGTGAGGAAATAGCGCGCATAATCGCGGTACTCGATCAGCGCCATTTCCTTGGCGATCTGCGCCTGCACCTTCGGCGTTACGCCGTTTGGGTAACGATCCGGCAGATGCAGCGCGACCAGCCGCGCCAGCTCTTCCTGCGGCGTGCGGTTCTCGGGCACCGGCTCGGCGGGATATTCGTATTTGAGCTCGTCGAGCGAGAAGCGGCAGGCTTGGACGATCTCGCGCGTGCGTGCCACCGCATCGGGCCGCTCGCGGAACAGCCGCGCCATCTCCGCGGCGCTCTTGAGATGGCGCTCGGCATTGGCTTCGAGGCGGAAGCCGGCTTCGGCGATGCTGCAGCCCTCGCGGATGCAGGTGAGCACGTCCTGCAGCGCGCGGCGCTCGGACGCGTGATAGAGCACGTCGTTGGTGGCGATGAGCGGCGCTGCCGCGGCTTCGGCGAGGGCGCCCAGCCGCGCGATGCGCTTGCGATCGTCGCCGCGATAAAGATGACTTGCGGCGAGATAGACGGCGCCGGGAAAGCGCGCGCTCAATTCCTTGAGCTGCGCCGCGAAGGCCGCGTCGGGCCGATCGGGAGGGACGGCGATGAGACGCTGGCCCTCGCCATAGGCGAAAAGCTCGGCGAGGCCGAGGTGGCATTCGCCCTTCTTCGCGCGCCGCTTGCCGTCGGTCAAAAGCTGCGCGAGCCGGCCATAGGCGGCGCGGTCGGTGGGATAGACGAGGACGCTCGCCGCATCGCGAAAATCGAGCCGCGCGCCGGGGATGAAGCGCAGCGCCACGTCCTGACGCTTGGCTTCGATATGCGCGCGCACCACCCCGGCCAAGGTGTTGCGGTCGGTCAAGGCGATGGCCGAAAGGCCGAGCGCCTTGGCCTGGAAAATCAACTCGGCCGGGTGCGAGGCCCCCCGGAGGAAGCTGAAATTGCTCGTCGCCTGCAGCTCGGCGTAGGCGTAAGTCGTTGACAAAGCTTGAGTCTCGCTTTAGTTCTTGTTTTGTTCTGATATTGATTCCGCGGTTTCTCCAGCCCGTCAAGCTGGTTGAATCCGGGCATGGAGGTGCCCATGGAAGCAACCGGTGGAAAGTTGTTCGCCAATGTTCCGAAGCGTCTCGCCGCGGAGCAATTCCGCGCGCTTCTCGCCGCGCCCAACCTGCGCATCGAGCGCATCGTCTCGACCGGCCAGGCGACGCCCGAGGGCGAATGGCTCGACCAAAGCCAAGGCGAATGGGTGATGCTGCTGCGCGGCGCCGCGCGGCTGCGCTTCGAAGGCGAAGACAAGCCGCGGCTCTTGAAAGCCGGCGATTACGTCAACATCCCGCCGCATTGCCGGCATCGCGTCGAGTGGACGACGCCGCGCGAGCCGACGATCTGGCTCGCGGTGCATTACGCCGCGTGAGCGCGTTTCAAGAGCTTGGCCGCGGTCTTGAGATCGCGCGCGATTTCTTCATGCCGCGTCGCATCGTCGATGGCGCGCAGCAGCGCGGAAGGGTGCACCGTCGCCATCACGACCGGCGCGAGCGGCGAGGGCACGGCGACGCCGCGCTGCTGGCTGACGCGGAACTTGGCGCCGAGCAGCGCCTGCGCCGCCGTCGCGCCGAGGCAGACCATCATTTGCGGCTTCACGCGCGCGATTTCGGCTTGGAGCCACGGCAGGCAGGCGCCGATCTCGGCGGCGTTGGGCTTGCCATGCAGCCGCCTTTTGCCGCGCAAAGTGAATTTGAAATACTTCACCACATTGGTGACATAAGCCGCGCGGCGGTCGAGCCCGGCCTCGGCGAGGCAACGGTCGAGCAGCTTCCCCGCCGGGCCGACGAAGGGGCGGCCCTGCAGGTCTTCCTGGTCGCCCGCCGTCTCGCCGACCAGCATCAGCGCTGCCTGCGCCGGGCCTTCGCCGAAGACCGTTTGCGTCGCATTGGCGTAAAGCGGGCAGGCGGTGCAGCCCGCGGCGATCTCGCGCAGCTTCGTCAGCGAGGCGCGCGGCGGAATGAGCGCTGCGGCCGTTCCGGTACTTTTCTCGCGAGTCGCCATGCGAATCCTAATCGCTTG
>DATGLO010000534.1:0-2503 GCA_035294105.1 Allostellaceae bacterium | reverse complement strand
AGCGACGCGCTGCCGAGCATCGGCGCCAAGAGGAAGCCGAGGACGATCGTGCCGATGCAGCCGCCCATCAACACGCGGCGCGCATCCCAGAAATCGGCAAGCGCGCCCGCCGCAAGGATGCCGACCGCCATGAAGACGATCGCCGCCAATTGGATTTCGAGGAAGGTCGTTCGCGGATAACCGAGAGTCGCCGTGCCGTAGCCAAGGGCGAAAGCGGTCGAGAGATAGAAAATCGCGAAACAGGCGACGACGGCAAAGGTGGCGCCGACAGTCTCGCGCGGATATGCGCGGATCAGCTCGGCGAACGGCACGCGCGCCGGGGGCGCCGCTCTCATCGCCGCCGCGAAAGCCGGCGTCTCGCTGAGCTTCAGCCGGATCCAGAGCCCGAGCGCGACCAGCACCACGCTCAAGACGAAGGGCAGGCGCCAGCCCCAGGCCTGGAACTCGGCGGGCGTGAGCCACAGGCCAAGAAGCAGGTAAAGGCCGTTCGCCATGATGAACCCGACCGGCGCGCCCAATTGCGGCGCCATGCCGAAGCGCGCTCGCAGGCCCGGCGGCGCGTTCTCGACCGCAAGCAGCACGGCGCCGCCCCATTCGCCGCCGAGGCCGAAGCCCTGGCCGAAACGCAAGATGCAGAGCAAGAGCGGCGCCAGCCATCCGATGCCGTCATAGGTCGGCAGCAGACCGATGATCACGGTCGAGCCGCCCATGATCAGCAGCGACGCGACCAAGGTGGACTTGCGGCCGATGCGGTCGCCGAAATGCCCGAATACGGCGGCGCCGACCGGGCGCGCGACAAAGGCGAGGCCGAAACTCGCATAGGCTGCCATGAGCTGCGCCGAAGGCGAACTCGCGGGAAAGAAAAGCGGTCCGAGCACCAGCGACGCGGCCGTCGCGTAAATATAGAAGTCGTAATATTCGACCGCGGTGCCGACCATGCTCGCCGCGAGGATGCGCAGCATGGGTGCGCGTGCGCTCGCGTCCGGCATCTGGACCATGGTCGACATGACGGGGCCGGGGCTTCAGCGCTCGGATTCGGCGTGCCAGACGAGCAAGCGGTGCCGAACGATCTCCATCAGCTTCACCAGCACCGAGCCGACGATGGCGATGGCAACGATGCCCGAGAATACGCCGGGCGAATCGGCAAAGCGCATCGAGGTCATCATCGAGCCGCCAAGTCCCTCCCCGCCCATCGTCATTTCGCAAATGATCACGACGATGAGCGAGATCGGCAGCGCGATCTGCAAGCCGGTGAAGACACCGGGCATCGCCGACGGAAGCACGATCTCCCACAGCAGCGCGCGGCGGCTGACGCCGAGACTTTCGGCCGACCAGATGAGGTATTTGTCGACATTCTCGGTCGCCGCCCAGGTCGCGACCACGACCGGGAAGACCGAGGAGAACGCGACCATCGCGATCTTCGACCAGTCGAACACGCCGAACCACAGGATGAAGATCGGCAGGAAGGCGATCTTCGGACAAGGATTGCCGACCGAAACGATCGGATCGAAGAACCAGCGCACGAATCGCAGCCGCGCGATGGTGATGCCGATGACGACGCCGAGGATCGCCGCCATCGCGAAGCCGGCAAAGGTGCGCGCGAGCGTCAAGCCGAGCGCGACGGGGACATCGCCCGAGATCGTATCGGCCCACAGCCGCTCCAGAACCGATGAGAGCGACGGCAGCAGGAAGTCCGAGACGAAATGCATGCGCGCGCCCCATTCCCAGGCGAGTGCAAGCAGCACGACCGAAGACGAGCGCAGAATGCGGCGCTTCCAGACGGCGCTGAGCAGCTTGCGCCGTCCCACGCCTTCCACATCGGCGATGTCTGTCACTCCCGCCATACAAGCGTCCTACGCATGAAATAGAGATAGGCGCGGTCGGCGAAGAAGCCCAAGGCGGACACCGTGAGCACGACCGCGAACATCGCATCGTAGACGCCGCCCTCGCCGAGGAACGAGATCAGGTAGCCGAGACCTTTCTGGCCGACCAGCAGCTCCGACGCGACCAGCACGATGAACGAGATCGCGACCGCGTTGCGGACGCCCGCGAGGATATCGGGCAACGCTCCCGGCAAGATCACCTCGAGCAGCACTTCGCGATTGCTCGCGCCGCATGCACGCGCCGACCACACCAACGTCTGATCGACGCCGCGCGCGCCGTTATAGGCGCTGATGATCACCGGCAAGAGACAAGAAAGCGCGATCGAGGCGATCTTCGAGCCGGCGCCGAGGCCGAGCCACAGGATCATCACCGGGATGAGCGCCGATTTCGGCATCGGATAGAGCGCTTTGACCAGGGGACTCGCGACGTCGTCGACCGTCGTCGACCACGCCATCGTCACGCCGAGCGCGATCCCGACGATTATGGCCGAGCCGAGACCGAAGAACCAGTTGAGGAAAGACGAGATGCCGTTGCTCCAGAGATCGCCGCCGACGAGCAGCGACCACCACGCCTTCGCCACCGCGCTCAGCGGCGGCAGCTCGCTCGGATCGACGAAATG
>DATGLO010000533.1:0-4477 GCA_035294105.1 Allostellaceae bacterium | reverse complement strand
CGCGCTGTTCTTCGTCGCCCTCACCGGCGTCTGGGTCGTGCCGCATCTCGGTTGGCAATGGATGTTCGTGATCGGCGCGATCCCGGCGCTGCTCGCCCTTCCTCTGCGCATGATCCTTCCCGAATCGCCGCGCTGGCTGGCAAGCCAGGGGCGTTTCGCCGATGCCGACGGCGCGCTCGGGCGCATTGAAGCAATCGCCACGCGCGAAGGCAAAGCGCCGGCGCCGTTACCGGCAAGCCTGCCCGTCGTCGCCGAGGTCAAGCCGCGCATCGCCGATCTCTTCAGGGGCATTTATCGGCGACGCACGATCACGGTGTGGTTCATGTGGATCGGCGCCTATTTCGTGTCTTACGCCCTCAACGCCTGGGCGCCCTCGCTCTTCCGCACCGTCTATCACCTGCCGGTCGAGACCGCCCTGCAATACGGGCTCTTCACCAGCACGATCGGGCTTTGTGCCTCAGCACTTACCATCTGGCTGATCGAGGCCTGGGGCCGCAAGCCGATGTTGATCATGAGTTTCTGCGGCTGCGCCGTGTTCATGCTCTCTTTCGCTTTTCTGCCGCGCTTGAGCGCCATCGGCACCTTGCTGGTCACGACCAGCGGGTTCTTCTTCCTCGGCTTCGCGCTCTTAAGCCTCGCGACCTACACCGCCGAGATCTATCCGACGCATCTGCGCGCGCTCGGCGGCGGGGTCGCGAGCGCGTGGCAACGCGGCGCATCGATGGTCGGCACGTATCTCGTAGGCTTCATCCTGCCGAATTGGGGAATCAACGCCGTGTTCGTCGTATTCGGGCTCTTTGCGTTGATCGGCGCGATCGCGACGATCTTCTTCGCGATCGAGACGCGCCGCCAGGTGCTGGAGCAGCTCTCGCCGGCATAAAAGAACCCTAACCGCCGGGGCGGCAAGACACCAAGAAGCTTTGGCGCTTGCCTCTATTTTCTTTCTCGGCGCCTTGGCGGTTCGCCTTTTTGCCTTCGGCTATTCCGCCGCTTGCGGCTGCAGCGGCTCCCAGTGGTTGCCCTTGGAGACCGGCCCGATCGCTTCGGCGATGCAGGTGAAGCTGTCGCCGCCGTCCTCGCTGAGATAGACAGAGCCATCCGTGTCGCCGAGGAAAAGCCCGTAGCCTCCCGGCCAGGCGGCGACGCTCATCGCCTCGATGTTGCAACGGCGAGTCGCCGGAATGCCTTTCGTCAGCTGCTCCCAATTCCTTCCCGCATCGCGGCTGCGGAAGACCGTCGTCCCGGCGTCGTGCTTTTGCCGCCAGATGCCGGGATGAACGCGCGCGCCCGAAAGGAACAGCGTCTTCTCGTCCGGCGACAGGGCGATGTGGTCGGGATAGGCGATACGGAAATCCTCGTCGGTCATGCGCTCCCAATGGAGACCGCCATCGGTGCTCCGGTAAGAGCCGCAGCCGGCCGTCATGAACATGCGCTCGGGTGCGGACGGCGTGATGACGATGTTGTGCAGGTCCTTGTAAGCGCGATCGGTCTCGCGCGAATAATCGGCGAGTTCGCGCCAGCTCTGCCCGGCGTCATTGGTCTCCAAGAGCGCGCCTTGCTCGATCGCGGCGTAGAAATGCTTCGGGTTGCGCGGATCGAAAGCGAGCATCTTGGTATGTGCGATATGCGGCGGCGCCGGGAAGGTCCAGGCCTTGTTTTTTTGCGCCGAAATCGCCGGAAATTCGGTCCAGCTTTTGCCGAGGTCGCGGCTCTTGAAGAGCGAGGCCGGCTCGGTGCCGACATAGACAACCGTCGCGCCGTCGTCCTTGACCGCAGCGAGGGTATACATGTCCTGGATGCGCAGCCCGTTATTGCGCGGCTCCCAGTCGCGGCCGTCGGCGCTGAAGAAAACGCCGTCGCCATGCGTGCCGGCGAAGAAGCCGGGCTGCCCCGGCAGCATGCACATCGTGCTGACGTGATGGCCTTCGAGCTTGGCCGCGGCAAGCTTCCACGGCGCGCCTTGCGATGCGCGCTCGAGGATTTTGACGCCCGTCGTGGTCGCGACGTAGAGCCGGGCGATCGGCTCGCTGCCATCGAAGCGGCTTTGGCCATTCGGCGAGAGAACTGCTTCCATCGCAAACCTCCTAATCGGTTGGCCTATTTTACGCCCAAGCGAGGCGCCGCGCCAAACGCGCCTAGCCGTTAATGGCCCAGGCACGTTGCACCGCCGGCCGGGCGGTAACGGCGTCGTACCAGCGGCTGAGATTAGGGAAAGCATCGATCCCCATCCCTTCCTTCGCGTGAAGCCGCGTATCGGGATAGATGGAGATATCGGCGATCGAATACGCATCGCCGGCGAGGTACCGGTTGCTCGCGAGATGCTTGTCGAGGATGCCGAACATGTCGCGCATAAGCTCGGTAAAATGCTTTTTCGCCTGCGGCATGTCTTCGGGCGCGCGATGCATGAAGAAGCCGTATTGCTGCGCGATCGGCGTGAAGGTCGCGGAGCCGTAGAAGAACCACTGATCGACCTTGGCGCGCGCCGCGGGCGCCGATGCTCGTTTGCTGCGCCCGAGCCCAGGAAGAGGGGAGTGAGGCGGGAGGCCGGACTTGAAAGGCTCTCGCCAAAAAACCAAGCCGTTAAAATAGCGGCTCGGCCCGGAGGGGGCTTTTTCGTTGAGAGCGGTTGGCCCCCGATTATTCGACGTATTCCGGCTCTTTCGGCGCGTCGGGCTCGTCCGGCTCGGCCGGACGTTTCGGCGCCGCGGCTTCCTCGAAGGCGAAGGTCAGCTTGTCGGTTTCTTTGTCGACCGACACCTTCACCGTGCCGCCTTTGACGAGCTTGCCGAAGAGCAGCTCTTCCGCGAGCGGCTTCTTCACGCTCTCCTGGATCACGCGGCCCAAAGGACGCGCGCCGAAGAGCTTGTCGTAGCCCTTTTTGGCGAGCCATTCATGCGCCGCTTCGTCGAGCACGATCTGGACATTGCGGTCGGCGAGCTGATCCTCGAGCTGAAGGATGAACTTGTCGACAACGCGGCCGATCGTCTGCGGCGACAGCGGCGAGAAAGAGATGATCGCATCGAGCCGGTTGCGGAATTCCGGCGTGAACATGCGATTGATCGCCTCGTTGTCCTCGCCAATGCGGACCTCGGAGCCGAAGCCGATCGCCGGCTTCGCCAGCTCGGCCGCGCCCGCATTCGTCGTCATGATGAGGATGACGTTGCGGAAATCGACCGTCTTGCCGTTGTGATCGGTCAGCTTGCCGTAATCCATCACCTGCAAGAGGATGTTGAAGAGATCGGGATGCGCCTTCTCGATCTCGTCCAAGAGCAGCACCTGATGCGGGTGCTGGTCGATCGCGTCGGTCAGCAAGCCGCCCTGGTCGAAGCCGACATAGCCTGGCGGCGCGCCGATCAGGCGCGACACGGTGTGCCGCTCCATATATTCCGACATGTCGAAGCGGGTGAGCTCGACGCCGAGGGTGCGGGCGAGCTGGCGCGCGACCTCGGTCTTGCCGACGCCCGTGGGCCCGGAGAAGAGATAGGAGCCGATCGGCTTTTCCTGATCGCGCAAGCCGGCGCGGGCGAGCTTGATCGCCGCGACCAGCGCTTCGATCGCCGGGTCCTGGCCGAACACCATCGTCTTCAGATCGCGATCGAGGTTCTTGAGCACCTCTTTGTCGTCGCGCGATACGCTCTTCGGCGGGATGCGCGCGATCGTCGCGACCACCGCCTCCACCTCTTTCGCGGTGATGGTCTTGCGGCGCTTATTCTCGGGCAAGAGCATTTGCGCCGCCCCGACCTCGTCGATCACGTCGATCGCCTTGTCGGGCAGCTTGCGGTCGCCGATGTAACGCGCCGAGAGCTCGACCGCGGTACGGATCGCCTCGGCGGTGTAGCGCACCTTGTGGTGGCGCTCGTAATAGGGCTTGAGGCCGCGGAGGATCTTCACCGAATCCTCGACCGACGGCTCGTTAACGTCGATCTTCTGGAAGCGGCGCACGAGCGCGCGGTCTTTCTCGAAGTAGTTGCGATATTCCTTGTAGGTCGTCGAGCCGATGCAGCGGATGTTGCCCGAGGCGAGCGCCGGCTTTAAGAGGTTCGACGCATCCATCGCGCCGCCCGAGGTCGCGCCGGCGCCGATGACGGTGTGGATCTCGTCGATGAAGAGCACCGAGCCTTGCGTCGCCTCGAGCTCGGCAAGCACGGCCTTGAGCCGCTCTTCGAAATCGCCGCGATAGCGCGTACCGGCGAGGAGCGCGCCCATGTCCAGCGCGTAGATGGTCGCGTTTTGCAGCACCTCGGGCACTTCGCGCTGCACGATACGGCGCGCGAGGCCTTCGGCGATCGCCGTCTTGCCGACGCCCGGGTCGCCGACATAGAGCGGGTTGTTCTTCTGCCGGCGGCAAAGGATCTGAATGGTGCGGTCGACCTCGTGCTCGCGGCCGATCAGCGGGTCGATCTTGCCGTTGCGCGCCTTCTTATTGAGATTGACGCAATAGGCGTCGAGCGCGTCGTGGCCGCGCTTCGTTTTGCTG
>DATGLO010000532.1:0-4779 GCA_035294105.1 Allostellaceae bacterium | reverse complement strand
CGAGGATCATGAGATCGACATTGCCGTTGGTTTGCAGATCGAAAGGCGCGGCGGGATCCAGTGGTACGATCCCCGCCACCTGAAGCCGCGCGCGGGCGCCGGCCGAAAGCTTGGCGTCGATCCGCGCGCGCTTGCCTTGCAGCGTCAGGATGCCGTCGATATTCGCGGCCGGCATCGCCGCGCCGGCGCCGTTGCGGATGCGCAGATCGCGGCCGACGACGCGCACCGAGCCGGTGGGCGCAGTCATCGTGCCGGCGAGCTTGGCATCGAGCGAGAGCGTGCCGCCGCCGTTGAGGCCGGGAATGAACGGTTTGGCGAGCGCCGGCGTTGCATTGCGCAACGAGACGGTAAGCTGCAATGCCGGCGAGATTCGTCCGGCCACCGACAGCACGGTGTTGCCGGTGCCGAGACGCAATTGATCGACAACGATGCCGTCGGCGGCGCGCAGCCGGGCCGGGCGCAATAAGCGGACGCGTTCGCCGCCGTAATCGGCTTGCAGCGCCTTCACTTGCATCGCGCGCTCCGGCAGGTTCGCCGTGCCGTTCGCATTGATATGTGCCGGTCCTTTATCCGCGACGAGATCGGCGGCGAGATTCACCGCCAGCGCTTCCTGGGGCCCGTTGGCGGTGAGGACCGCTTTGCCGGTGACACCTTTCGCGACGATCCTATCGAGCGACAAGGTGGCCGTGGCGACCGGATGAACCGCCGGGTCCTTGACCGTCGCAGCGAGGGTCACGCGCCCGGCGCTCGCACCAAAGCCGGTCAGCTGTTTGCCTTCCGCTTGGACCTTGACCTGCGGCGCGGCGCCGGCATCGCCCCCGACATTCGCCGTGTCGAGCGTCGCATCGACGCTGCCGGCGACCGGCATGCCGAGGATCGGCGATAGATCGGCGAGCCGCGGGGCATGAAGCTGCAAGCGGCCAAGCGGAAATATCGCGCCCGCCGGCAAGGTCAGATCGGCTTGCGCCGTGAGGCTTTTCCATGCCGCGCGCGTCAGCGTGAGTTGCGTGCTGCCGTCGTCGCCGCGCTGCATCGTCGCGCTGAGCGACACCGGCGCGCCGACGAGGTTGCCGCTGAGATCGATCTGCCCCGCGGGATGGGATGGCAGGCCGCCTGCTTTGATCGAGGCGTCAAGCGCGCCCGCCGGAACACCCGGCCCTGCGACCTGCCCGTGGCCGGTCATGGCGAGCGCGAGATCGTCTTGCGGCCCCGTGAGCTTGCCTTCGACCGCGAGCGGTCCCGACAGCTTCGTGCCGAGATCGGCGATGTCTGCAAGGGTGAGGCCCCAATCGGCATCGAGCGTACCATTCTCGCGCGCGCCATGCGCCGAGACATGCAACGCAGGGCTGTCGATCACCATCTGCTCGACCGTCGCATCATCGCCTTCGGTCTCGCCGCGCAGGGTAACCGTCGCGCCTCGGCCCAGTAGCTTGGCGGCAAGCGCATCGCCGCCGGTGACATCGATGTTGCCGTCGAGCGCAAGTCGGTCGGTCGCACCGTCGCGCGCGAATTTTGCCGTCAGCGTCGCCTTGCCCTGCACATCGACGCCGCCCACCGCCGCCAGTGGCCCGAGATCGGGCAGAGTCGCGTTGAGCGCCGCCGCGACAGCGCCGCCGAGCTGCGCCGTGCCGTTGAGCGCGAGCAACGGATGGTTGACCCTAAAGGTGACCGGCCGTTGCGGCGTGTTGAGGATCGCTTGCGCCTGGACTGCGATCGGCGCCGCCGCGAGCAGATCGGGCTGCGCACCCGGGAGACGCACTTGATCGATCGTCGCCGTGAGATCGATCTTGCCGCGATCGCCTTGGAGATCGGCCGTGATGTTGCGGATGGTGGCGCCGCTCGCGCTAAGGCCGGCGATCGCCACCTTGCCGGTGGCGTCGGGCGTGGTGAAGCCGCCATGGATATGAAGATCGACGGCGATCGATTGCCACGACACATCGGGGCGCGGCGCCATCGCCGGCGCATTGCCGGTGAGATCGAGATCGATCGCCTTGCCGTCGACGTCGATCGTGCCCTTGCCGTCGGCGCGCAACGCCCCGGCGCTGGCGCTGAGCGCCAACCGTTCGGCATTGCGCGGACCGTCGAGCGTTGCGCTGATCGAGACCGCGCCAAGATCGGGCAAGCCGGCCATCTCGCCGACCAAACCCTGCGCCGGCTCGCCGACATCGAGCCGCAGGTGATCGCCCGCCGCTTCCATCTTGCCGGTCAGCGTGTACTGGCCGGCGCGGTCCAGCCGGGTGACAGCGAGCGCGAGATCGCCGGCGGTGAGCGAGACGAGATGAAGGCTGCCTTCGACTTTCGCCACCGCCGGCACGCCCGCGAGCGGCGCGCCAAGATCGAGCTTGTCGATCCGCAACGTATCGAGGGAGACGCGGAGCGACGGCAGGCTCATCGAGCTGTTGCTTTCACTGACCCGCCGGCGCGCGACCGCGACATGCGCAGCGGTGAACCGATCGATCGCCAGCTCGCCCGTCAGCAGACGCAAGGGCGACCAGTCGAGCACAAGATTGTCGGCCGTCAGCCACGTGCCGTCCTTGTCGCGCAGCTCGGCATGAGCGAGGTGCAGCGCGCCGGGAAAACGCCCGCCGAGGCCTTCGATCTGCATCTCGCCGTCGCTGACCTTGGCGATCAGCGCTGCGATCGCCTGTCGGCCGGGACCCGTATTGCCGACGATCAGCAGTGTGATCACACCCAAAATCGGCAGGCCGATCAGAATGCCGGCGGTCCATGCGGCGATGCGTGCCGCGCGCTTCATGGGAAAGCCCGCTCCATCAGAAGGCTTGGCCCAGGCCGAGATAGAATTCGAAGGCGTCGCCGCCGGGCGGCCGGTTCACCGGCACGGCGACATCAAGCCGTACCGGACCGATCGGCGTGTAATAGCGAAGGCCGGCACCGGTGCCGATCCGCACCGTGCCCGAGAACGGCGTGTTGTCGGCGCTGACCTGACCGCCATCGACGAACACCGCGGCGCCGAAGCTGTCGAAGAGACGCTGGCGGAATTCGACCGTGCCGGCGTCGATCGCCGCGCCGCCCATCGGATTGTTATCGGGGAACAGCGGCCCGACGGACTGGTATTTGAACCCGCGAACGGTCCCGCTGCCGCCGCCATAAAAGCGCTGGTCGGGCGGCAGCGCGAACTGGGTTGCGCCCTCGATGCTGCCGATGAGGCCGCGGAAGGCTAGAATGCTGCGTCCCGCGGTGCCGTTCCAAAGGTCATCGAGATCGACATAGGTCGAGCCCGAGACTTGCAGCACCGCGAATGTCGTCGTCGGTTTGCCGAGCGATTCCGTCGGCGTCACCGTGAAAGCGCCGCGCGCCCCGTGCGTTGGATCGAGAGTCGGATCCTTGAGGCCCGTGCTGTCGAAATTCGCCGTCAGCGGCAAAGCGAGCAGCGTGTAATCGCTCGAGACGTGCTCCTGAAGGATATGCTCTTCTTCGCCGGTGACACCGACACTGCCGCTCCATAGCGGCGAGAATTTGCGATGCAGCGAGGGGCCGGCGGTGAAAGCGCGCTGATGGTAGGCCTGAAGATCCTGCTGCAGCGCCGCGGCGTTGAATTCGAGCGATTGATCGCGCCGCAAGAAGTCCGGCTTGACGAATTGCCCGGTGATGTCATAGCCGAGGCCGGTGGTCGCCGTGCCGCCGAGACCGCTCATCGCCGCCGACAAGTTCAATTGCTCGGCATTGCCGAAGAGATTGCGATCCGACCAGGTGAGTTTGGCCTCGGCGCCGAGATCGGTCGAGTAGGCGCCGGTGACTCCGACAGCATGAAGCGGCCGTTCCTGGATATCGAAGGTGATCGGCAGGCTGCCATCCGGCGCGATGGCGTCGCCGGCCTTCACCGAGACGCCGGAGAACACGCCGAGCGTCAGCAGATCCTGGCGCGCGGCTTCGATCTTGCTCGGCTGATAGAGTTGCCCTTCGCGGACGAGCAGCCGCCGGCGCACGAAGCTCTCATTCATGTGCTCGAGGCCGGCGAGCGTGATCTTGCCGATGGTGGCGCGGCGGCCGGTCGTCACGTTGAAGACGACGTCGAGGGATTTCGTCTGCGGGTCTGCGGTCGCCTGCGGCGGATCGACCTTGGCAAGGGCAAAGCCTTCTTCTTCGAGTCCGGTCAGCAGATTGGTGCCGCCGGCGAGCACATCAGAAGCCTTTGCGGGCTGATCCGGCTTGAGGCCGAGCTTCTCATAAGCATCGGGCGGTACGGCGCCGCGGATCTCGATCTTGCGCAGGTGATAGAGCGGCCCTGTGCCGATCGCGGCCTTCACCTCGACTGATTGACCCTTGGGCACGGCGTCGAGCGTCGACACAAGCGTTGTGTCATCCACCGAGCGGCCGTCGATCGTGATGGTTGCCTTGCCCTCGTAGTAGCCGAAGCTGTTGAGCACGGTTTGCAGCCGATCGATATCGCCTTTGGCGCGGGCAACCAAGGCAAACGGCCCAACCGGCGACTTGTCTTTAAGGGCGACAAGCTGCGAGGCGTCGTTCAGCGCGCCATCGAGCGCCTTGTCGCCGGTCGCGGTTATCGTAACCTTATAGGGCTGAGGATCGGCGGCATGCGCGGCCACGGCAAAGCCGCCGACCGCGACCAAAGCGATCACGCATTGGCGACACCACATTGCAGCGCCACGCCATCCCTGCACCAGAGCGTAACTCCGACTAGCCGATCGGTTCGGAGCCTTGCCTTGAATTGCGGCTATTTTCGGATACGGACGGCGGCGGAGGGCTATTCCGCCGCCGCGGCTTTGCCCCCGCCACCCGTCGCGCCCGATGCCTTGA
>DATGLO010000531.1:0-2656 GCA_035294105.1 Allostellaceae bacterium | reverse complement strand
CGCCTGATGGCCGCCACCCCATACGAGATTCTGACGTTCATCGGCCGCGGCGTCAGTGCGCGCGATTATCACCGCCTGAAGGCTGCGCTCGACCGGCTGCAATCCACCACGGTCGCCACATCGCTGCGCCAGACGAACGAGCGGCGCATGCACCGCTTCTCCTGGATCAACGAATGGACCGAGCGCGCTGATGCGCACGGCCGCGCCGACGGTATCGATCTCATCGTGCCGGACTGGTTCTACCGCGCCGTCCTCGACGACGCGCTCGTGCTCACCATCGACCGCGAATATTTCAAGCTGACCGGCGGCCTCGAGCGCTGGCTTTATCGCATCGTACGCAAGCACGCGGGCAAGCAGCGTGCAGGCTGGCGGTTCGACTTCCGTCACCTCCACGGCAAGTCGGCGAGCCTTTCGCCGTTCAAACGCTTCGCGTTCGAGCTGCGCGATCTCGCGCGCCGGCAACCGCTGCCCGGCTACCGTCTCGGCGTCGAACGCGACCGCACCGGGCGCGAGCTGCTGGTCTTTGCCCGCAGCCACTTGTCCACAGCGGGCTGTGGACAAGTTGTTGACGCCGTCGTGCCTTCAGGAACCTCGGAGCGCGTGCCATCGGGAACCGAAGCCGCGTGCCATCAGGAACCCGCATCGACATTTTCGGCCGACAATTCCGTCGCTTGCGAACCGCCTAACTTAGACTCTAACCAAGAAGAATCTAACGAGTCTGTTGTTGGCGGCGGCGCGACCCAGTGCAAAGCCGGGAGCGGCGCTCAATGATCGTCGCGCTGCTCAATCAGAAAGGCGGCGTCGGCAAGACGACGCTCGCTCTGCATCTCGCCGGCCAATGGGCCCGGCAAGGAAAGCGGATCACGCTGATCGACGCCGACCCGCAAGGCTCGGCGCTCGACTGCTCCGAGCAGCGCGCACGCCGCCGCCATGACCGCCTATTCGGCGTCATTGGCCTCGCGCGCGACACGCTGCATCGCGAAGCCCCCGAGCTCGACCGTCATGCCGATCACGTCATCATTGACGGGCCGCCGCGCGTCGCCGCATTGCTGCGCTCGGCGCTGCTCGCCTCTGACCTCGCGCTGATCCCCGTACAACCGTCGCCCTTCGACGGTTGGGCATCGGCCGAAATGCTCGCGCTGATCGCCGAAGCGCGCGTCTTTCGCCCCGCACTCATAGCCCGCTTCGTTCTCAATCGCTGTCCCGCGCGCACCGTCATCGCCCGCGAGACCGCGCATAGCCTCGCCGAACACGATCCGCCGGCGCTCGCAGCGCAGATCGGTCAGCGCGTTGTCTTCGCCGACGCGGCGCGCGCCGGCCAGCTCGTTTTCGAGCACGACGATTGCAGCTCAGCCGCATGCGAGATCGCGGCGCTGGCGGCCGAAGTCGAAAGGCTCGCGCCATGACCGCGCGCGGTCCCAACGGCGGTTTCGCCACGCGTCCTCGCAACGCGGAGAGCTGGATCAAATCGCCCGATCCCGCCGCGTCCGGCGCGGCGGCCGCGGACCTCTACACCGCCCGGCTCACCGTCGACATCACGGCCGGCTTGCGCGGCCGGATCAAGATCGCCGCCTTCCAACGCGGCGTCACGGTCGCCGACATGCTGCGCGATCTGTTGGCCCGCGAATTCCCCGACGCCGATGGAGAGCGCTCATGACAGCCGATCCAAACGCCGGTCGCGCGCCGCGGCCTGACGCCGGACCGTTGCTGACGCACGTCGAGCTGACCTGGCTCGAAGGACGCATCGAGCACTGGATCCGCTTCGGCCACGACGCTGGCGAGACGATCCTCGATCGTCGGCGCCGCGTGCTCAGCTACGCGCCGAACAGCGTCTTCGCGTTCGTGCGCTGGGCTTCCAACGATTTCGGCACGATCGTCTCGCGCATCGATATCGTGCGCGCGATCGACTGCCACGAGTCCTATCAGACGCTGCCTTTCGTCCGTCCAGGCGGCGAGATTGTGCTGCGGATCAGCGGGTGGCCGAAAGTCGAGCGCGTGCTGCAGGCGATCGATGCCGTAGAGGCACTCGGCATCGATGCCGCTGACGCCGCCCCGGACCATTGGCGCCATCTCCACAACCGCCTCATCGCCGGTGAGCCCCCGCGACCCTACAGCCGGGACCAACATCGCGCCTGGCTGCTGCGCCGAAGGCTGGCGCCATGACGCGCTTTGGCTTCGTCATGACGACCTACGCCGCGACTCTCTTCGTCGCGCTGACGAGCCTCTTCCATCCCGCGCCGAAGCTGCTCTGGAACGCCAGCGCGAGCGTGCCGATCGGGCTCTACGCGGTGCGGCCCGCCCTTCCGCTTTCTGTCGGCGAACTCGTCGTCGTCTCGCCGCCCGAGCCGCTCGCGCAGTTCTTCGCGGCGCGTCGTTACCTGCCGCTCGGCGTGCCGCTGGTGAAGCACGTCCTTGCGCTTCCCGGCCAAACCGTCTGCCGCACCGGACGCGCCATCACCGTCGACGGCATCACCGTGGGCGAGGCCCTCGAACACGACCGCTTTGGCCGCGTTCTGCCCGACTGGCAGGGATGCCGCGCGCTCGCGTCTGGCGAAGTCTTTCTCATGAACACCGTCCCGCCGGATTCCCTCGACGGTCGGTATTTCGGACCACTGCCACTCACCACCGTCGTCGGCCGGGCCGATCCGATCTGGAC
>DATGLO010000530.1:0-8294 GCA_035294105.1 Allostellaceae bacterium | reverse complement strand
CTGCCGAAGACCGCGAAGACGCTCTGCACGACGCAGATGGCATCGCCCGACGCATCCGCCACGAGGAGACATGACGTGCCGTTGCGATCGGGAATGCGCGGCGACGGCGCCTCGCCCAGCACCGCGCGCTGCAGCCGCTCGGTCATGCCGGGCGCGAGCATGCGGTCGACCGCGTCCGGCACGGCTTTGGGATCGGCGATCAGCGGCACGCCGTTGGCGAAGGCGGCTTTCATCGCGCTCATCTGATAACCGATGCGCCGCGCCGGATCGGCGGTGAGGGCGTTGCGTTCCAGCGCCTTCAGCCCGTTGAGCTGCATCAACAGCAACGTGCCGTAGGAATTGGGCGGCATCACGTAGACGCGATGGCCGCGATACGTGGTCGAAGCGGGCTCGACCCAAAGCGGCGCGAAATTTGCGAGATCCGAGGCGCGCATGAGGCCGCCGCGCTCGGCGAAAAAGCTGCCGATGCGTTCGGCGATCGGCCCGCGATAGAACGCCTCGGTGCCGCCTTCGGCGATCTGCCTTAGGGTCGCGGCAAGCTCGGGCTGGCGCAGCGAGTCGCCGAGGCCGAGCGGCCGTCCGCCCGGCAGATAAAGCGCGGCGCAGCCTGGATCGGTCGCCAGCGCGGCGCGGCTCAAAAGGATGTTGCGCGCGAGCACCGCCGAGATCGGATGCGCTTCGGCGAGGGCGATCGCCTCGACGAAAAGATCGCGCCACGGCAGCTTGCCGAAGCGGCGATGCATCGTCTCCCACGCCATCACGAGACCGGGGACGACCGGCGCAAGGGGCCCTTGCGCCTTCATGCCGCCGGCAAAGCGCTCGGGCGTCGCGCCTTGCGGCGCAACGCCCGAGGCGTTGAGGCCGAGGATGCGGCCGGTCGAACCTTCGTGATAGAGGATGAAGCAATCGCCGCCGATCGAGGTGGCGTGACCCAGTACCACCGTCAGCGCCGCTGAGGCGGCGATCATTGCGTCGACCGCGTTGCCGCCGCGGCGATGGATGGCGATACCAGCTTGGCTCGCGGCGGCATGGCCGCAAACGATCATCGCATGGCTGCCGAAGACCGGCGAGCGCGGCTCGCGCATGCCCAGACCGGCGCGGGTGCTGTTCCGCGGCCGTGCGGTCTCTTCCGTCATTTTGCCGCGCCCCTCGCGCCGTTGCGTCACGGCGGCAACCATTCCCCACGGGGGGCGGAGCGTCAACCACAGGCGGCGGCACTTGACATGCAACCATTTAGTTGCATATTTAGGCCATGAGCATGGACGCGGTCTTCAAGGCGCTGGCCGATCCGACGCGGCGGCGCTTGCTCGACCGGCTGCGCGCCCGGAACGGACAAAGCTTGACCGAACTTTGCGAACGCACCGACATGACAAGGCAGGCCGTGACGAAGCATCTCGGCATCCTCGAAGCCGCGAATCTCGTGGTCACGCAAAAGCAAGGGCGCGAGAAGCTGCACTACCTCAATCCGGTACCGATCAACGAGATCGCCGAGCGCTGGATCGGCAAATACGAACGGCCGCGCTTACACGCGCTCGCCAATTTGAAACGACAACTGGAGGCAGAGAGCGATGAGTGAAGCACCGAATACGAGCCGTTTCGTCTATGTCACCTTTATCCGCACCACGCCGGAGAAGCTCTGGGACGCGCTGACCAAGCCGGAGTTCACCCGCGTCTATTGGTACGACATGTGGCAGGACAGCGATTGGAAGGAAGGCTCGTCGTGGAAAATGATGTTCCCCGACGGGCGTATCGCCGACCAAGGCACGATCGTCGCCAGCGAGAAGCCGAAGCGGCTGATCATTTCGTGGCGCAACGAATTCCGGCCCGAACTCAAAGCGGAAGGCTGGTCGCGCGCCACCTATGAAATCGAGCAAGCCGGCCCGGCAGTGAAGCTCACGGTGACGCACGAGATCGCCGTGCCGCATTCAAAGCTCATCGAAGCGGTATCCGGCGGCTGGCCGCTCATCCTTTCGATGCTGAAGTCGCTGCTCGAGACCGGCGAGAAGCTCGACATTCCGCATCCGCACCCGCAAGACCGGCACTAGCGCGTACCGGTATCGGTTGCTAAGGCCGTGATCGTTTTCGAGGAGCGATCATGGCCGAGCGACCCCTGCCCGTTTTCATCACCGGCGCCAGCCGCGGCATCGGCGCCGCCACCGCGCGGCATTTCGCGCGCGGCGGCCACCCGGTCGCGCTGGTGGCGCGCACCGCATCGGCGCTCGAAGCGCTTGCGAAGGAGATCAACGATGCCGGGGGCAAGGCTGTCGCGATTCCGTGCGACGTCGCCGATGCCGAAGCGGTGAAACGCGCGGTCGAACGTGCGGTCGCGGCGCTCGGCGGCCTCGGCATCGTCGTCAACGATGCCGGCACCTTGGCGCCGGTCGGGCCGCTGGTGGATACGCCGCCCGCCGAATGGGCGCGAGCGATCGCGATCAATCTCTGCGGCCCGATGCATGTAATGCATTACGCGATTCCGCATCTGCTGCGTGGCGGTGTCGTGATCAACATCACCTCGGGCGCCGCGCAGGCGCCGATCTACGGCTGGACGACTTATTGCGCCTCGAAAGCCGCGTTGATGATCACCTCGCGCATCGTGCAGATCGAGGAAGGCAAGAAGCGCGGCATCCGCGTCGTCGCGCTGTCGCCCGGTATGGTCGACACCGAGATGTATGCTTATAACCGCGCGCATCGCGACGGCCGCGAGCCGAGCGACGGCACGGAGGATTTGCGGCCGCCCGCCGAAGTCGCGCAGATCATCGCCTGGGTGGCCAGTGCCGGCGCGGATGAGTGCGCGGGCAAGGTCGTCTCGGCGCGCGACCCCGATTTCCGCCGCCGCGCCGGCGTTCCGCCCCTTGCCGATTCACGCTAAGGTAGGCGAAGAATTTTCAGGGGAGAAACGATGAGAACCAAGACCGCCATCGCGGCCCTGTTGGCCGCAACGATCCTCGGCGCACCGCTGGCGCGCGCCGCCAACGACTATACGATCAACGTGATCCTGCCGCTGACAGGCGGCGCCGCTTTCGTTGGCGACGGACAACGGGATGTGCTCAATGCGCTGGCGGCCGTCGTCAACAAGCAGGGTGGTATCCAAGGCCGCGACCTCGCCTTCTCGTTCCACGACGATCAGTCGAGCCCGCAGGTCGCAGTGCAGCTTACCAACGAAGTGCTTCCCTCGAAGCCGGCCGTGGTTCTCGGCTCGAGCATCGTCGCGATGTGCCTCGCGATGGCGCCGCTGATGGCGAACGGTCCGGTGCATTATTGTCTTTCCCCGGCGATCCATCCTCAACCCGGCGGCTGGACCTTCTCGACCAGCGCCGATTCCGTCGATCAAGTCGCGGCGGTGATGCGCTATTACCGCATGAAAGGCTGGACCAAGCTCGCGGTGCTCGACACGACGGATGCCAGCGGCCAAGACGGCGACCACGCGATCGACACCGTGCTGAATTATCCCGAGAACAAGGGCGTGATGCAGAAGGTCGCCTTCGAGCATTTCAACCCGACCGATATCAGCGTCTCGGCACAGATCGAGAAGATCAAATCCTCGGGCGCGCAGGCGCTGATCGCCTGGGTGACCGGCGCCCCGGCGGCGACCGTGTTCAAGGGCATGATCCAAGCCGGGCTCGATATCCCGGTCGCGCCGACCAGCGGCAACCAGTCCTTCTCGGCGATGGATCAATGGGCGAGCTTCCTGCCCAAGCAGCTCATCCTCGCCTCGGCGCTGTTCCCCGAGCATGACGGCGTGCTGACCCTCGATCCGCGCATGGAAAAGGCGCAGCACGACATGTATGCGATCCTCAAAGAACGCAACCTCAAGGCCGACAACATGGTCGCAACGGCGTGGGATGCCGGCCTTATCGTTGCGTCCGGCTTGAAGAAGCTCGGCCCCAATGCGACAGCGGCGCAGCTCAAGGACTACATCGCGAACCTGACCGACTTCGCCGGCGTCGACGGCATCTACGATTTCAAGCAATACCCGCAGCGCGGCCTCGGCCCCCAATCCTCGACGGTGACGACCTACGATCCGCAGAAGAAGGCGTGGGTGTGGCTGTCGAAGCCGGGCGGCGAGCCGCTGCATTAACTTTCCGCGTCAATGCGCGAGGCGATAGCGTCGAAGCAATCCAGCCTCCATATGCGGGCCTGGATTGCTTCGCTTCGCTCGCAATGACGCGCGGATAGTTACCGAGATTTCGCCTTCTGGATCGCCGCCCAGAGCCGTTGCGGCGTCGCCGGCGGATCGAGCTGCGTGATGCCGAGAACGCTCAGCGCATCGAGCACCGCGTTCATGGTGGCGCCGAGCGCGCCGACCGTACCCGCCTCGCCCGCGCCTTTGATGCCGAGCACGTTGGTCTTGCACGGCACGTTGAGGAACTGCACGTCGAAGTTCGGGAAATTATCGGCGCGCGGCATCGCATAGTCCATGAACGAACCGGTGAGCAGCTGGCCGCTCTCGTCGTAGCGGGCGTCTTCGATGAGGATCTGTCCCGCGCCCTGGACGATGCCGCCATGGATCTGACCGGTGACGATCAGCGGATTGACCAGCACGCCGAAATCGTCGACCACCCAATAGCGCAGGATTTCGGCGACGCCGGTCTCTTCGTCGATCGCGATCTCGCAGAGATGCGTGCCGTTCGGAAAAGTGTTCTTGTTGCCGGTCGAGAGCCCGGCATCGTCGAGCGATGAAGGCACGCCCTCGGGCAGCTTCGCTGCCGCGCGCGCCTTCGCGGCGATCTCCCAGATATCGATGCTGCGGTCGGTGCCGGCGATGGCGAAGCGGCCGTCGCGGAATTCGATGTCGCTTTCCGCGGCTTCGAGAAAATGGCCGGCGAGCTTCTTGCCCTTGGCGATGATCTTCTCGGCCGCGTCGACCACCGCCGTGCCGGCAAGCAGCAACGATTTGGCGCCGCCGGTGCCGCCGCCCTGGCTGAGCGCGTCGGTGTCGCCGGTGACGAAATCGATGGCGTCGAGGTCGATGCCAAGCCGGTCGGCGAGAATTTGCGCAAAGGCCGTCGCATGGCCCTGCCCCGAGGGCCCTGTGCCGATGCCGAGGCGCACACGGCCGGTCGGCAGGAATTGCACGTCGGCTTTTTCCTGCGGCATCGCCGCCGTCACTTCCATGTAATAGGCAATGCCGAGGCCCAACAGCTTGCCGCGCGCACGCGCCGCTTTGCGCCGCGCTTCAAAACCGGGAAAATCGGCTTCTTTCAGCCCGCGCTCGAGATTGGCGGGGAAGTCGCCGCTGTCATAAGCGACGAGCAACGGCGTCTGCCACGGCATGTCAGCGGCGCGCACGAGATTGCGGCGGCGAATCTCGTCGCGGCCGAGCCCCAATTCGCGCGCCGCGGCATCGACCAGCCGCTCGACGATATAGGAGCATTCCGGCCGCCCGGCGCCGCGATAGGCATCGACCCAGACCGTGTTGGTCATCACCGTGCGCACATGGACATGCGCCGCCGGGATGCGGTAGGCGCCGGTCAGCAGGCGAAAGCCCGCCATGGTCGCGACGAAGACCGAGAAATGCGAGAGATAGGCTCCGATATTGGCAAGCGTCTCGGCGCGCACGGCGAGGAAATGCCCGTCCTTGTCGAGCGCGAGCTCGGCATGCACCTTCTGCTCGCGGCCTTGCGTGTCGGTGAGGAAAGCCTCTTGCCGATCGCTCAGCCATTTGACGGGCCGGCCGAGGAGCTTGGCGGCCCAAGGCAGCAGCGTGTTCTCCGGGAAATCGAAGGTCTTCATCCCGAAGCTGCCGCCGACATCGCCGGTGACGACGCGCAGCCGGTCTTCCTTGATGCCGAGATGCTGCGCCACCGTTGCGCGCATGCCGAAGGCACCCTGGGTGCCGATGTGCAGCGTGTAGCGCCCGGTCGCGGGATCGTATTCGGCGAGGATGCCGCGCGGCTCGATCGGCGCGACCATCACGCGATTGATCGCGAGATCGAGGCTCACGATTTTCGCAGCCTTGGCAAAGGCCTCTTCGCATTTATTGCGATCGCCCAAGCCCCAATCGAGCGCGACATTGCCGGGCGCTTCGTCCCACACCGCGGGGGCGCCCGGCTGCACCGCGGCCGCAGGATCGATCACCGCCGGCAGCGGCGCGTAATCGACCTCGATCAGCTCGGCCGCGTCCTTTGCCGCAGCGAGGCTCTCGGCGATCACCATGGCCACCGGATCGCCGACATGGCGCACTTTGCCAAGCGCCAAGAGCGGGCGGCCGGGATTGAAGAAATTGCTGCCGTCGCGATTCTTTAAGGGCGCGACGCATTTGATGGTACCGAGCCCCGCCGCTTGCACATCGGCGCCGGTATAGACCGCGAGCACGCCCGGCGCGCGCTCTGCTTCGGCTACATCGATGCGCTCGATCCTGGCGTGAGCATGCGGCGAGCGCAGGAAAGCGGCATAGACCTGGCGCGGCGCGCGCTCGTCATCGACATAGCGGCCAATGCCGGTGATGAAGCGCACATCTTCCTTGCGGCGGACCGCCTGACCGATTCCGAATTGACCCATGCTTTCGCTTCCCTTCGCTGGCCGAACGCCGACCCATGCCCCATCTATAAAGGACACCGCCGTTCGAGGCCACGGCATGGCGAGCATTTCCGCGATCGGCAGCAGAGCCGCATGGCTGCAGGATTTCTTCCCGGGCTATTTCGCCCTCGTCATGGGCACCGGTATTGTCGCGGTCGCGGCACATACGTTGCGCTATCAGGCTTTGTCGTGGCTGCTGTTTTTCATCGCGGTGGGCGCCTATCCGCTGCTTTGGGTTATTCTGCTTGCGCGCATCGCCTGCTTTCCGCGCGCGGTCATCGACGATTTCATGAGCCACGAGCGCGGCCCCACTTTTCTCACCATCGTCGCGGCAAACGGGGTCCTGGGCGCGCAGTTCGCGAGCTTCCATATTTTCACGGACCTGGTGCCGGCGCTCTTCTGGTTCAGCCTAGTCCTGTGGGCGATGCTGGTTTACGGGTTCCTCGCCGCCGTCACCGCGCGCATCGCCAAGCCCGACCTGGAGCATGGCCTCAACGGCACTTGGCTGATGCTGGTGGTCGCGACCGAGTCGCTATCGATCCTGAGCTCGTTGCTGGCGCTGCAGACCGAAGCTTCGCAGCCGCTCGTCTTCGCCGCGCTCGCCTTCTATCTGCTGGGCGCGATGCTCTACGTCTTGCTGTCGGCGCTGATCTTTTTTCGCTGGGTTTTCCGCCCGATGCATCCGGCCGAGATGGGCGCGCCGTGGTGGATCAATATGGGCGCCGTCGCGATCGCGACCCTTGCCGGCGCGCAGCTCATGGGCCTCGCCCTCACCGACGCCGATCTCGCGATGTTTTCGCATTTCATCGCGTCCTTCACGGTCCTTTTATGGGTGACGAGCACGTTCTGGATCCCGCTGCTGATCATTCTCTTCATCTGGAAGGAAATGCAGCGCGGGCCGCATGGCTACGATCCGGGCCTGTGGTCGGCCGTCTTCCCGCTCGGCATGTACAGCGCCGCGACGCATGATTACGCCGCGGTCGCCGGCCTCACATTTCTCGCTCTGCTGCCACAAGTAATCTTCTGGGCTGCCGTCATCGCCTGGGCGCTGACCTTCATCGGCATGGTCGTGCAGCTTCTCGGGCTTGAGCCGCCGCGCTAGCGAGCGACCGAGCTAAAGCAAATCGAAAGATGATTCAAAGAGGCTGGCCGGAGGTGCGGGTCCGCGTGGATGGCGTAAATTCAGCAGATCTCTCCACTAACGCGAGCAGCCCTTCCAAAATCCTTTGTGGCGGCGGCGGACAACCAGGGATGTGAAGGTCGACCGGCACGACCGTGCCGACCCCTCCGACGCAAGCGGTGCTTGCCGCGAAGAGACCGCCGTCCCGTGCGCAATCCCCCAACGCGACGACCCATTTCGGATCGGGCGTCGCCGTATAAGCGCGCTGCAGCGCTTCGCGCATGTTCTTGGTCACGGGGCCGGTCACGAGCAGCACATCGGCATGACGCGGCGATGCGACGAACCGCAGACCGAAGCGTTCGAGATCGTAGAACGCATTGCTCAGCGCGTGGATTTCGAGTTCGCAGCCATTGCACGAGCCGGCATCGACCGCGCGAATCGATAGGCTTCGGCCGAGGCGCCGCCTCGCCGTTCGGTCGAGCGACGCCGCCAGCTCTTGGATGGCGAGATCGCTTGCGGCGGGCGCCAGTTCGGTCAGCGGCGAATGCACGATGCCTTGGAAGAGATGTTTGCGCATTTCGGCTCCCGCTAGAGATCGTGGCCCGAATAAGAGCAATTGAACGACTTATTGCACAGCGGAAAATCGGCGACGATA
>DATGLO010000529.1:0-5143 GCA_035294105.1 Allostellaceae bacterium | reverse complement strand
CCAGATCAAGATCGCCGAGCAGCAAAGCGTGCAACTGCGCATCGCGCGCGCGCAGGCGCAGATCAACGCCGCCGAGGCGCTGCTGCTGCAGGACTTGCACGCGGTCAACCGCGACGCGGCATCGGGTGCGATCCCCGATTTGACCCAGCGGCTGCGCTATCGCCTCGACTTGAGCTATGCGATCGAGCTTTGCGTCGCCGCCGTCGACACGCTTTACCCGCTGCTCGGCGGGCGAGGCCTTGTCGCGACCGATCCGCTGCAGCGTGCCTGGCGCGACGTGCACGCGGTCGCGCAACATATCGCGCTGGTCTGGGACGTCACCGCCGGGCTTTACGGCGCCGTGCGCCTCGGTTTCCCGTGCGCCGATCCGAAGATTTGACGTCGATGCTTAAGCAACGTCATTGCGAGCGTAGCGAAGCAATCCAGAGCGACGGGCTCGATTCCTGGATTGCTTCGTCGCTACGCTCCTCGCCATGACGGGATTATGGGAGAAAGCAAATGGCTTATGAGATGATCGTCGAGCAGGATATCGGCATCCCGATGCGCGACGGCGCGGTGCTGCGCGCGAATTTTTACCATCCGAAGGCCGACGGAAAATTCCCGGTGCTGATGACCTTCGGCCCTTACGGCAAGGACGTGCCGCTCAAGGAATTCATGGCCGAAGCCTGGGACACGCTGGAGAAATTCTATCCCGAGATTCTCAAGGCCTCGTCCTGCAAGCATCTCGTCTTCGAGACGCCCGATCCCGAATGCTTCGTGCCCGACGGCTATATCGTCATCAAGGTCGACAGCCGCGGCGCCGGCAAATCGCCGGGGCGGCTCTCGCCGAACTCGCCCGAGGAATTCCGCGACTTCTACGACGCGATCGAATGGGCCGGCGTACAGCCCTGGTCGAACGGCAAGGTCGGCTTGCTCGGCGTCTCCTATTACGCCGCCGGCCAGTGGAGCGTCGCGGCGATGAAGCCGCCGCATCTCGCGGCGCTGCTGCCGTGGCAGGGCACCTACGATTTCTACCGCGACCGCACCCGCGCCGACGGCATTTTCGCCGCCGGCTTCCTCGGCCGCTGGTGGCAGAATTCGGTGCTGCGCAACCAGCACGGCAATCCGAAATCGCCTTACCACGACATCTATACCGGCGGGCGCACCACCGGCCCGGAAAGCCTCAGCGACGAAGAGCTTGCCGCCAACCGCGTCGATTATCTCGGCGATCTCCTGAAGCATCCGCTGAACGATGCGTGGTACCAGTCGCGCACGCCCGATGTGCGCAAGATCGACATTCCGACCTTGGTGGTCGCGAATTGGGGCGGGCTCGGTCTCCATCTGCGCGGCACGATCGGCGGCTGGGTGGATATCGCCTCAAAAGAGAAATGGCTGAAGGTCCAGGGCGGCTCTTATTTCCACACCTTCCTGCAACCGCAGAACGTCGCGCTGCAGAAGCGCTTCTTCGACAAATTCCTGAAGGGCATCGACAACGGCTGGGAGAAAGAGCCGAAGGTCGAGGTGCAGATCCGCGCCCCGGGCGACAAGATCAGGCGCACCGCGCAAAGCACCGCCTGGCCGCTCGCCGAGGCCAAGCACGTGAAGTTCTATCTCGATGCCGGCGCGAAGAGCATGGGCACGGCCGCGCCGAGCGCCGGGGCGAGCGCAAGCTACCCGTCGCTGACCCAGGGCGTGAACTTCACGACCGCGCCGTTCGAGAAGGATACCGAAATTGTCGGCCCGGCGATGCTGAAGCTCTTCGTCTCATCGAGCACCGCCGACATGGACATTTTCGCGACGCTCTGCGCCTTCGATCCCGACGGCAAGGAGATGACCTTCATCGGCGCGCCCGAGCGCTTCTGCCCGGTGACGCAAGGCTGGCTGCGCGTCTCGCAGCGCAAGACCGATCCCGCGCGCTCCAACGACTACTTCCCCTATCACCCGCACGACGAGAAGCAGCCGCTCAAACCCGGCGAGGTCTTTGAGGTCGAAGTCGAGATCTGGCCGCTCGGGCTTTATCTGCCGAAAGGCTCGACCCTGAAGCTGATCGTCGCCGGCACCGATTTCGTGCGGCCCGGCTCGACCCCGCCTTTCCAAGGCGTCGCCTGGTTCACGCATAACGATCCGACCGACCGGCCAAAAGAAATCTTCGACAGCACCAACACGATCCATACCGGCGGCACGCGGCAGTCCTATCTGCTGCTGCCGGTGATGTCGTAGGAGCGTTGCAGGCCATCCGGCGTCCTTCGACTACGCCCCTTCGACAAGCTCAGGGGCTCCGCTCAGGATGAGGAAAAACGAATCGGGCATCCACCGATTGGTAGATGCCCGATGAAAATCTCCTCACCCTGAGCGAAGTCGAAGGGCGCTTGATGCTATTGCAACAATAAACCGTTACTTGTCCCGTTTGTACTCGCCGAGGCCGGGGCGATAACTCTTCTTGTCGATAAACTCGCTCATGCCCTTCGCCCGGCCCTTTTCGGGATCGACGATGCGAAGCTGGTCGCTCTTCGCCATGAGATATTCGGCGGACTCCTCCCACGTCATCTCGTCGACGTATTTGAACGCGACCTTGGCCTGGCGGACGGCCGTCGGGTTCTTTTTCAAGAGCATCTGCGCGACTTCTGTCACACGCGCGCGGAGCTGCGCCTTCGGCACGGATTCGGTGACGACGCCGAGCTCGGCGGCTTTCTTGCCGTCGAAGGTCTCGCCGCTCATGATGTAGTAGAGCGCCTTGCGATAATTCATCACCACGGACAACACCTTCGAGACGTTGCCGCCGGGAATGATGCCCCAATTCACTTCGGAGACGCCGAAGGTCGCCTCGTCGGCCGCGATGGCGATGTCGCACGCAATCATCGGCGTGAACGCACCGCCGAAGCACCAGCCATTCACCATCGCGATGGTCGGCTTGTAGTAGGTCAGGAGCCGCCGCCACTGCCACGTCGCCGCGGTGCGATAGACCTGGAGGCGCTTCCATTGCTCGACGTCGTCCGTCGCGCGGAAATATTCCTTCAAATCCATACCTGCCGACCACGCATCGCCGGCGCCGGTGATCACCAGCACGCCGCAGCGCTGATCGCCTTCGAGAGCGTCTAGCGTCGCCAGCATCTCGGCATTCAAATCGGGGCTCATCGCATTGCGCTTCTCGGGCCGGTTCAGCGCGACGAAGGCGATGCCGTTGTCGAATTCGACCGTGACGTTCTTGCCCCATGGATCGGACATGGACCTACTCTCTTTCGCTGGCTTGGTTAATCAGAAATCTTGGCTCAGCTGCCGCTCGGCATGGAGCCGTTTGCGGCAGGCAATCGCGTCGCCGCCGGCGACGGCAAGCGCCATCGCGCGGCGGAAATAGAGACTCATATTGTGCTCGGCGGTATAGCCCATCGCGCCGTGAAGCTGGACGCATTCCTTAACGGTCGTCATCGCCGTCTCGCTCGCATAGGATTTTGCCGCGACGGCCGCGATTGCGCGCTTGGCAGCGCTCGCCTGACAGGCTTCGTACAGCAACGCGCGGCTTGCCTTGATCAGCACGTAGAGCGAAGCGGCGCGATGCTGCAGCGCCTGAAAGCTGCCGATCGGCACACCGAATTGCTTGCGATCTTTAAGATACTGAACCGTCATCGCCAGCGCCTCGTCGGCAAGGCCGACGAGCAAAGCCGTGTAGCCGAGGAGCGCCAGATCGCGGCCGGCATGGAACGCTTCGCGCGCCAGCTCGCCGCTCGCCAGCACCGTCATGCCGGCGACGCTTTCGAGTTTGAGTCGCGCGATCGAGCCGCCATCGACCGTATCCTGGGTTTCGACCACCATGCCTTTGGCGTTGTGCGGGATGGCGACAAGCTTATCGTCGAGCAGTGTGACGAAAACGTCGGCGGCATGACCATCCGACGCGAAAGCCGTGGGCGCTTTCGTTCCCTCCTCCACCTCGATCGGCATCACAACCGTTTTGCCGGCGACGAGATCGGCCAGCAGCGACGCACCCGCCTGACCGCAACGCGCGAGCATGACGGAAGCGGCGAGCGCCGGGACCAGCGGCTCGGGCATCAGCTTCTTGCCGGCATGCTCCAAAAGCAACGCGATCTCGCGCGCGCCGAGTGCGGTCCCGCCTTGCGCCTCGGGCACGACCGCGCCGAGCCAGCCCGCCGCGGCGAGCTTGCCCCAGGTATCGCGATCGAAGCTTCGCGTGCCGGCCTGCAGCTTGCGCACGCGCGCCAAGCCGCCGGCGCTTTCGAGAAGCTCGGTAATGCCGTCGACGATGTGGCGGTCGGTGTCTTTGAGCTTAAGCATTGCCGCCACCGCCGCCGGGACGGCCGAGGCCGAGCGCGCGCATCGCGATGATGCCGCGCTGAATCTCATTGGTGCCGCCGCGGATCGACAAGCGCCGCGACTGCAGGAACATAGTCGTGAAATCGGGCGTCGCCTCGTCGCCGACGCGCGGCGCGCGGGTCGCGGCATAGGCACCGCTGATATCCTGCAGCACTTCGAGCACGAATTGCGTGACCTCGGCGCCGTAGAGCTTGAGGCGCGAGCTGTCCTCGAACTCGGCCTCCCCCGCGGCCTGCGCTTCGAGCGCTTCGAGGAAGGCGGCTTCGAGCGCCATCACCTCGATCTCGGCACGCGCGATCCTATCAAGCATCCAGGGATCGCGATCGGCGCCGGTGTAGCGCGCCGCTTGCTTGAGCCGATAGAGCGCGCGCAGCGCATGGATCGGCGTGCCCGAGCGGATGCGCTCTTCGGCGAGCAGGGCTGTGCCGACCGTCCAGCCTTCGCCGATCTTGCCGACGACGTTGGCGAGCGGCACGACGACGTTGTCGAGGAACACTTCGCAGAGCTCATCGTCACCCGCCAGGGTGACGATGCCGCGCGGCGTCACTCCCGGCGTCTTGGTGTCGAGCAGCACCAGGGTGATCGAATCCCGCGCCTTGGGATCGCTGCCGGTGCGCACCAGCAGATAAAGCCAGTCGGAATATTGTGCGCCGGTCGTCCAGATCTTGTGGCCGTTGATGACGAGCTTGTCGCCTTCGACCACGGCCTTCGTTTTGAGGCTCCGCAAATCCGAGCCTGAGCCCGGCTCGGAATAGCCTTGCGCCCAGATCACCTCGCCGGTGCGCGCTTTATGGAGATGCTGCGCCTTCTGCTCCGGCGTGCCGTATTTGATGAGGAT
>DATGLO010000528.1:0-3252 GCA_035294105.1 Allostellaceae bacterium | reverse complement strand
GCCCGCACGAATTCATCGAATGGGGCGACGCCGACTGGGATCTGGCGATCCGGCAGGCGCGCAGCGCCGGCCTCCTCGCGCGGCTCGAAGCGCAGCTGCGCGCCCGCGACCTCGTCCGCCAGGTGCCGCCGGGGCCCCGCGCCCATTTGGCGGCGGCGCGCATCCTCGGCGAAAAGCACCGCGCCGACGTGGCGCGCGAGGTCGGCGCGATCGCGGCCGCGCTCGCGCCGCTCCAAGTCCCCATCATTCTATTAAAGGGCGCCGCTTATGCCGCCGCCGACCTGCCGCCGGCGGCAGGCCGGCTGTTCGGCGATATCGACATTCTTTTGCCGCGCGAGCGGCTCGCGGAGGCCGAGGCCTTGCTCGTCGGCGCCGGATGGAACAGCGCGAAAGCCGCCGCCTACGATCAACGTTATTACCGCGAATGGATGCACGAGCTTCCGCCCTTGCAACACGAGCGGCGCCAGACCGCGATCGACGTCCACCATACGATTGTGCCGCCGACATCGCGTTTTGCCGTCGAGAGCAAGCGGCTGCGCGACGCCGCGATCCCGCTCGCAGGCGGTGGAAATCTCGCCGTCCTGGCGCCGGCCGACATGGTGCTGCACAGCGCCGCGCATCTTTTCACCGAGGGCGAATTCGCGCGCGGCTTGCGCGACCTCTGCGATCTCGACGCGCTGTTGCGGCATTTCGCGACAGGCGATACGCATTTCTGGGACGAGCTTGCCGCCCGCGCGCAAAGCTTCGCGCTCGAGCGAGCGATGCATTACGCGCTGCGCTTCGCGGCAGGCTTGCTTGGCACACCGGTCCCGCCCCGCCTGCTCGCCGCCGGCGCCCCGGCGCCCGTTGCCGCCGCAATCATGGACGCCCTTCTCGCGCGCGCCTTGCGGCCCGCGCACGCGAGCTGCGCCGATCGATTGACAGAATTCGCCCTTTTTCTGCTTTATATCCGCGGCCACTATTTACGCATGCCGCTCGGATTGTTGATGCCCCACCTTTTCCGCAAAGCTTTCGTCGCGCGCTTCGAAACCTCTTCGGCCTGAGCGCGCGGTGTACGAGCTCTCCTATTCGGCGCTGATGCCGCCGATGTGCTTTCTCATCACGACACCGATCGGCGCGTTGATTGCATTCCGGTGGCGGCGTACCGGCCTCGCCATCGTGCTCATCTCCTCGCTGCTGCTGTTCGTCTGCTGCACGCAGTTCGTCGCCGAGCGATTGCTGGCGATCGCGGAAAGCGGCGCGGCGCCGCCAACCGCCGCCGAATTGGCCAGCGCCCAGGCGATCGCCGTGCTGAGCGGCGATGTCTATCACGGCAAGCCGGGCGGCGTTCCCGACGATATCGGGCTGTTGACGCTCGAGCGGCTGCGGGTGGCCGCCAATCTCTACCATCAGCGTCCTCTGCCCGTTCTCATGACCGGGGCGGCCGAAGGCAATAATAAGGAGAGCACCGCCGCACTCATGGCCCAAGCTTTCGCGCAGGATTACGGCATCAAGACAACCTGGCTCGAGGAAAAGGCCTACAACACCTATGAGAACGGCGCCTATTCGGCCGCGATCTTCAAGGCCAACAATATCTCGCGCGTCATTGTCGTCACCCAGGCGTGGCACATGCCGAGGGCGCTCTGGTCGTTCGAACATGCCGGCATCACCGCCATCCCCGCACCGGTCGAGCGCACCTATCCCGCCAACGGCATCGATTGGACGGAGCTCGAACCGGACTACGGATCGTTCGCCAAGACCTTCTACGCGATCCACGAAATTCTGGGCCTGGCCGTTTATCGTCTGCGCTACGGCCCGATAAAGCCGGCGGATTAACGCTTCACTAATCGCTGAATCATAGACTTTCCGCGCGTTTTTGCGGCGTAAGCCGCACCATTCTCGTGGGAATCTCATGGCTCATTACCTCGTGACCGGCGGCTGCGGCTTTATCGGCTCGCATCTTTGTGACGCGCTTTTGGAGCAAGGACACGAGGTTCGCATTCTCGACAATCTTTCGAGCGGGCATCGCGAGAACGCGCCGCGGAGCGCCGAGCTGCTGATCGGCGACGTCGCCGATCGCGTCGCCGTGCGCGAGGCCATTCGCGATGTCGACGGCGTCTTTCATCTCGCCGCGATCGCTTCGGTCGAGCGCAGCAACGACGATTGGGTCGGGACGCATGTGACGAATCTCACCGGCTGCATCACGGTCCTCGATGCGGCGCGCAACCTGCGCGGCGATGGCCCGGTGCCGGTGGTCTATGCCTCGTCGGCCGCGATCTATGGACTGAACGAGCGCGTGCCGCTGAACGAGGTCGACACGCCGCAGCCGATGACCGCCTACGGCGCCGACAAGCTCGGCTGCGAGCTTCATGCGCGCATCGCCGCCACGATCCATGGCGTGCCGACGGTCGGCCTGCGCTTCTTCAATGTTTATGGTCCGCGCCAGGATCCGAATTCGCCTTATTCGGGCGTGATCTCGATCTTCTGCGAGCGGCTGATGTCGGGCACGCCGCTGACCATCTATGGCGATGGCGAGCAGGTGCGCGACTTCATCCATGTCTCGGATGTCGTGCGACTGACGATGAAGGCGATGACGACGCCGATGACAGGCGGCGAAGTCTTCAACGTCTGCACCGGCGAAGGCACTTCGGTGCGCCGGCTCGCCGACATCATCGCCGAGCTGTGCCAGATCACGCCCGACGTGATCTACCGCGATCCGCGGCCGGGCGACGTGCGCATGTCGATCGGCGATTCGACGCGCGCCTTCCGCCAGTTCGGCGTGCGGGCGCGCTTGCCTTTGAGCGAGGGCCTCAAGGACACGTTGGCGTCGGCGCGCGAGCGGATGACCCTGCGGCGCCGCTACGCCTGATCGGGCGCGGCGCCGGTTTCACGCGGGAAGACCCCGCCTCGTCGCTAAAGCGGCCGAGCTTCGGCGCGCTTGCCCGCGCGCGCCATCACCTGCGATTGAACGGATGTCAAATCAGCGCCAGCAGCAGTTTCGCGCCGCCGAAAACGAGTGCCCAGCTAACAACACAAGCCGCGAGGAGAGCGATGCCCCAATGGCGATGAGGCAATGCCTCGATCGCGACAGATCGGGCGGCGGGCGCCTCGTAATAGCGATAGCGGCGTTTGGCCTGCATAAAAGCCCTCGACGGAAACAGCCCGGCTAGGTTCGCCGGATTTTCTTAAAATTCGCCGAAACTTCCCTGCGATCAGGCGATGCCGCAAAAGCTTGGGCGGCCCGAAGGCCGCCCTTGCGTTTCGAGAAGTGCT
>DATGLO010000527.1:0-11125 GCA_035294105.1 Allostellaceae bacterium | reverse complement strand
GGAATGCGATCGTTTTCGAGAATGGTCTTCTTTTTTGCGATTACCCAACCCTCGTCGCGTCGCTCCAGCTCGTATTCGGCACGGCCGAAGAAGGTGTGGTTCACGACCATCAGCGGAAAGAACGCATGGCACGCCCAGGAGGAGCGCAGCCGCAGCCGCTTCGGCTCGGGCGGCGCGAGCGGCAGGATGTTGCTGACGAGATGCGTTGTCCGCGGCAGCGGCAGCGCCGCCGGCGAGCGGCCCGAACGGATGCGTACGATGCGATCCTCGAGCCCGCCGCGTCCGGCGAAATACATCAGCGACAGCTCGGTCTGCGGGCTGGTGGTGAGATTGCCTTCGGCTGTCCAGGTCGGCACCCAGAATTCGCAATCCTTGGCGAAGAGCGCAATCCACTCGTCCCAACGGCGCTCGTCGAGATACGTCGCCTCGCGGCTGAGGAGCTCGACACCCGGCGCCAGCAGCTCGAACTCGGCGCTCATGAACAGCCTGCGGTCATGGATAGGCCGGCCGTCCCGCCATGCCGGCTTCCATCAGCCGCACCCATTCCCGCAACGGCGCATGCGTGCCGAGCTCGGTGTTCTGGGTGCGGTGGCCTTTGACGCTGGCAATGGGATGGAGCGACGCCTCGCGCGCTTCCTCGTTCGGCCCGCGCTCCAACACGCCGATGCCGCGCGAATAGCCTTGCAGATAATCGACGCCGGTCGCGCCGAAGCCGACCTGGCAATCCGCGAAGACGGTCACGTCGTCGGGCGTCGCATAGCCGCCGGGATTGACGAAATCCTCGAACTGGCGAAGCCGCGCCGCGCGCAAATGCGGCGGCTCGCCGATCGGCCCGATCACGGCGCTGCGCAGCTCGGTCACGTCGACCGAGATCGGACGGAAGGTCCGGAGAATCGGCACGACCTGATCGGCGATCTGCAGGTTCGGGAAGAACACCGCATTGCGCATCTTGATCATCCAATCGGCCTTCAGCGCGCCGACACGGGCGCGGATCTCGTCGATCGAGGCGTAGACGGCGCGCCGCTCGGGCTCGGCGACCTCGTGCCAGACCGAGCTGTGGCCGCGCGGAAACTCATAAGCGCCGATCTGCACGGCGTTGCGCTTGCCCCAATCCTGCTCGTTCGCGACGACGTTGCCCTGGCCTTTGCGGCGCCGTTCGGCGATCGCCATGAAGCTGCCATGGGCGGTGTCGACGTGATAGGGGTCCTGCCCGTTCTCGAGCTGCATCTTCCAGTTGCCGCGATAGGTGTAGGCAACGCGGCCGGGGATGATCTCCATGCCCTGAGGGCCCTGCTCCATATGCAGGTCGATGAAGAATTTGAGATCGCCTAAATGCTCTTCGAGCGGCGGCACGTCGGGCGAGAGGCTGCCGAAGATCAGGCCTTTATAGGTCGCGAGCTTCGCCAGCGGGATGAGATCGTGGCTGTCGGCATCGAAGGCCTTGGGATAGTCCGCGACCTCGCGCTGCTTGATGCTGACATTCTTCCCCGCGCTGTCATAGGCCCAACCGTGGTAAAGGCAGACGTGAAACTTCGCGTTGCCTTTCTCGAACCGGCAGACCGTCGCGCCCTTATGGCGGCAGGTGTTGAGGAACGCGCAGATATTGCCCTTGGCATCGCGCGACACGACCACCGGCGTGCGGCCAATATAGGTCGTGACGTAATCGTGCGGCTTTGCAATCTGCGATTCGATCGTGAGATAGTTCCAAGTGCGCTCGAAGATGTATTTCATCTCGAGCTCGAACAGCTCGGGATCGTGATAGACGTCGCGATGCACCCGGAAGACGCCTTCCTCGGGTCGGTCATCGACATAGAACCGGGCTGGCTTCACGCCCATGCGCGTCTCCTGCCTGCTAAATCAAGGACTTTTGGTTGATGAGGGCGGCAAAAAGCTAGTCAGTGCCGAGACCTGAGTCAATCGTATCGGCCCGCATCGAAGCGTTGCCAGCGCTCGATTTTCCTTGTATCCGCGCCGCAAAGACCACGGGAGGGAAGATGGCCCGGTTCAAATATCTCGATGAGGAAGACGTCGCGCCCGAGCATCGCGCGCATATGCGCGAGATCAATCTGACGCGGATCCTGTTCCACCATCCCGAGCTGGCGCGGCTCTCGAACGAGCATGCGATGTACATCCGCAACAAGGGCAAGCTCGATCCGCGGCTGCGCGAGATGGCGATCCTGCAAGTCGGCTATCTCGCCCGCAGCCCTTACGAATATTCGCATCACGTGAAGATCGGCATGGATTTCGGAGTCAGCGAGGCCGATATCCGCGCCATCGCCGAGGAGACCGCAGGCCGGCCGACGACGCTCGATCCGCTCGCCAAAGCCGTGCTCAAGGCAGCGCGCGAGCTGGCCGGCGAAATCAAGCTCTCGGACGCGACCTTCGCGGTGCTGCAACAGCACCTCGACACGCCGCGGATTCTCGAGCTGCTCGACGCGATCTGCTCCTACTGCGGCACGGTGCGCATGCTCGCCGCGTTGCAGATCGACATCGAGCCGGAATATCAGGTCTATCTCGACCGATTTCCACTGCCGAAGAATTAGGCCGGCGGATACCACCGCGGCTTGCGCTTCTCGAGAAAGCTCGCGACGCCTTCCTTCGCCTCTTCGGTTTCGAGCATGCCGCGACCAGCTTCCTCGAGCTCGCGCAGCACCGCTTCTGTGATCGCCGGCGGTGCGAGCTTGGCGGCCAGAGATTTAAGGCCCGCGATCGCGCCCGGCGCGCTCAAAAGGAATTCTTCGATCTGCTTCGCCAGCATCGCCTCGACGGCGTCGGGCCGCGCGAGATCGTGGACGAGGCCGAGCGCTTTCGCCTCGGCAGATGAGAAGCGCTCGCCCGAAAGGCCGTAGCGGCGAAAGGCGCGATAGCTCATCGCGCGCAGGAAAAGCGGCACCAGCGGCCCGGGCATCAAGCCGATGCGCACTTCCGGGATCGAGAAGAACGCGTCCTCGCGCGCCAAGGCCACATCGCAACAGAGCGCGAAGGCGAGCCCGCCGCCGACCGCCGCGCCTTGCAGCACCGCGATGGTCGGCTTCGCGAGCCGGTCGAGCGCCAGGAGGACATCGATCAGCTTCGGCCCCGCTTCGCGCTCGCGCGCGGGCTTCTGCTGGTTGGCGCGATGCCAGCCGATATCGGCGCCGACGCAGAAATGCTTGCCGGCGCCGCGCAGCACGACGACGCGCACATTCGCATCGTCGTCGAGCTTGGCGAAAACGTCGGCCAGCTCGCGCAGCATGACATCGTCATAAGCATTGCCGCGATCGGGCCGGTTGAGCGTGATGGTGGCGACGCCGCGCGCGCCGCGCTCAATAAGGATGCGCGTCTCGCTCATGCATGCCGCCAGTCGATGCGATGCTGCATCGTATAGGCCTTCATCGTCTCGCGGATTTTGGCTTCGATCGCTTCGCGGTCGCCGGGCGCGCTTTCGACCGTGATCACGGCGACCGTGCCATGCGTCGGGTCCTGGCGGATATAGACATCGATCCCGGCCGATGTTCCGACCACGCCTTCCAGCACCGTGCGGAAGGTGCGCGCCGCCGCGTCTTGTCGCAAGAGCGCCTTGTTCGGCTTGCCGATATCGGTCAGCGGCAGCGGATCGATCAGGAAAATCTCGTCCGGCGTCGCGGCGCGCTCGGTGATCTCGCCGCGCACGAAGGCCTTCAGCTCGTCGGGCGTGACGCGTGCATCGCGCAGCGGCTGCACATAGGCGACCGGCAACTCGCCGGCATAAGCATCGGGCTTGCCGACCGCGGCACAAAGCAGAACCGCCGGATGGCGGCGCAGCACGTCCTCGATCAGCACCGCGTCGATATTGTGGCCGCCGCGGATGATGACGTCTTTGACGCGCCCGGTAAGCCAGAGATACCCGTCTTTGTCGAAGCGGCCGAGATCACCAGAGATGAACCAGCCGTCCGGGCTGAATAAGCCGCGGTTGAAGCGCTCATCGACATAGCCGGGTGTCACGCCGGGGCCTTTGATCAGCACGACACCGATCTCATCCACGGCGCAGTCTCGCGCAATGCCGCCACGCTCACCCAGCGTGACAATGCGAAGCTCGGTGTAAGGAATGCGGATGCCAGCCGAGCCATAGCGCGGATCGCCGTCGCGCGGCGCTTGCGTTACGTTCGCGGTATATTCGGTCGCGCCATAGGTCAGGAGACAGCGCACGCCGGTAATGCGCTCGATCTCGCGCGCGACCTCGATCGGCATCCCCGTCGAGCCGGTCGGCATATAAGGCCGCAGCGAAGAGATGTTTTCGCCCTGCGGCGGATTCTTCGCCAGCACCGACAAGGTCGTCGGCACGCCGGCGAGCACGGTGACGCCGCAGCGCTCGACGAATTTCCAATAGCGCGCGATGAATTCTTTGTTGCGCGCGCCGAGCGCGGTCGGGATGACCACGCGCATGCCATCGGCGATCGCCCCGACGCAGCGATTGTAGAAACCGGCAACGTGAAAGATCGGATAGTCGGCGAAGATCACATCTTCGGGCTGATGCGCCATGACGAGGTTGCTGACCCAGATTTTATAGGCAAGGCCGCGATGCGTGATCTTGACGAGCTTGGGCGAATCCGTCGTGCCGCCGGAATGGATATAGGCAGCGATGTCGCTGGGCGCGGCCTTGCGCTCGAACGTCAGTTCGTCGCCCGGCTGCATGGCCAAGCGCCGCGCGAAATCGCTTTCGGCGACCCGGCGGCCGCCAGGCCCCGCCACGGTGAGCACGGTCACATCCGGGTCGAGCGCGGCGGCAATGGCGTTGAAATTCTCCCAAATTTCGTAGCCCGGCGTCGGGCCTTGCACGACCACGACCTTGGCGCGCGCTGCGCGGATCAGCTCCAAGACCTGCGGCGGCTTCAGCATCCAGTTGAGGCAGCAGACGATGCCCGTCGCCATGCCGCCGAGCAAAGTGACGTAAAGCTCGGGCAGCGAGGGCATGAGCGCGATGACCGCATCGTCTTTGCGAACGCCGAGCGCATGAAAAAGATTGGCTGCCTGCGTGATCTGGCGTTTCAGATCGGCGTAGAGGATCTGCTGCGGCTCGGACTCGGGGTCGGCGGTCTCGAAATATTGAATCGCGATCTTGCCGGGATCGAGGTCGAGGCCGCGCCGCACCCACTCGTTAACATCCCAGGAGAAAACCTGCTGCTCGAGCGGAGTCTTCTCGATCGCTGCGATGTCAGCGAGATCGCGGATGCGTGGATAGTCGATCGTCATCTCACGCCTCGTCCGCCGTGAGACGTGCGAACCGCGCCGCTTGGGTCAGCTCATTGCCGTAACGCGCGGACAAGGCGAGCGCGTGCTTCCACAGCGTGCCGATATCGTGCTCGTCGGTATAGCCGATGGCGCCGTGCAGCTGCAGCGCATTGCGCAAGACCTCGCTCGCGACGCGCGCGGCGCGCGCCTTGGCGCCGGCGATCATCGCCGGCAAAGCGGAGCCCTGATCCCAGGCGGCGCAAACCCGATGCAACAATGCCCGATTGAGCTCGAGTTCGACGAAATTATCGGCAAGGCGATGCTGCAGCGCCTGGAAGGCGCCGAGCGACCGGCCGAATTGCTTGCGCGTCTTCACATGGTCGAGGGCGAGCGCCAGTGCATTTTCGCACAGCCCCAAAAGCTCGATCGCGCTGCCGAGCGACAGAAGATCGCCGAGCTTCGCCGCAAGCGTGCTCGCTTCTTCGCCGCGTGCGACGACCGTCGCGGCATCGTTCGAGGCGATGCGCGCTGCGCGCGAGCCATCGACATTGACGCTGAAGGTGAGGCCGTGCCGTGGCTGCGCGAGAAGGCAGAGCGCATCCTCGGCCTCGACCAAGAAATCGCTTGCTATCGAGGCGAAGACCGGCACGCGCGTCACCAACGAGCCACCGCGGCGGAAGTACCAGCCGTCGGCATCGAGCGCCGGCGCGATGATGCGGTCGCCGCCAAGCACCTCGGCCAGAACCTCGCTCGGCCGCCGCAGCGCACCGAGCAACCAACCGATGCTCAGCGTCTCGAGCAGCGGCGTCATCACCACATGCCGTCCCGCCTGTTCGAGCACGATGTAGAACTCGACCGCGCCGAGGCCAAGCCCGCCCCGCGCTTCGGGAACGAGCATACCGAGCCAGCCGGCCTCGACGATCGCGCGCCAAGCGGAGCGATCGATATCCTGGCCCGAGTCGCGCAGCGCCCGGGCGCGCCTGGCGCCGCCGTGATCCGCGCACAGCTTGCCGGCGCTCTCGCGCAGCTGGCGTTGCTCGTCGCTCAGCAACTCATCCATGGCTCAGGCCGGGTCCGGCAGGCCAAGCACGCGCTTGGCGATAATGTTGCGGTTGATCTCGGTCGTGCCGCTGCCGACCGAGAGACGGCGCATCTCGAACAGCTCGGCCGCGACATTGACCGCGCCCGAGGCGAGCAGAATGTCCTCGGCGCTGGCGCCGTCGACGCCCGCCGCCTGCACCAATAGATCGGCGCTCTTCTGCGCCAAGGCGCCGCCGGCGATCTTGATCACGGGCGCGATCGACAGCGGCGCATCCTTGGTGCCGTGGAGCTTCGCCGCATGGCGGTAATAAGCAAGGAAGGCGAGAAGATCGATTTCCAGCGCCGTCAGCCGATCGCGGAAGCCGGCGTCGTCCCAGGCGCCGGTGCGCTTCGCCAGCTCGCGCGCCTGCTCGAGATAAACCAGCGCGTAACGGGGATGGCCGGTGGTGAAACGCTCGCCGCCCAGCACCATGCCCGCGATGCGCCAGCCCTGGTTGATGCCGCCGAGCATGTTCGCTTTCGGCACGCGCACATCGTCGAAGAATTCTTCGGCGAATTCGGCGTCGCCTTTCAAAGTCTGGATCGGCCGTACCGTAATGCCGGGCGCGTGCATATCGATCAGCAGCATGGTGATGCCGGCATGGCGCGGCTTTGCCTCGGGATCGGTGCGGACCAGCGCGAACATCCAATCGGCGTAATGACCGTTGGTGGTCCACATCTTGTGGCCGTTGACCACGAAATGATCGCCGTCGAGCGTTGCGCGCGTTTGCAGGCTGGCGAGATCGGAGCCGGCAGCGGCTTCGGAATAGCCCTGGCACCAGGTCGCCTCGCCCGACAGGATGCCGGGCAGGAAACGCGCTTTCTGCTCCTCGGTGCCGGCGGCGATGATGATCGGTCCGATGAAATTGAGCCCGTGCGGATAAGGCGTCGGCGCGCCGACGCGTACGATCTCCTCGAAAAGGATAATCTGCTGCATCAGACCCGCGCCCATGCCGCCATAGGCTTTCGGCCAATGCGGCGCGATCCAGCCCCGCTCGAAGAGCTTCCTATGCCAGGGCTTCAGTTCGTGCGGCTGAATACGCTCGCGCCGATGGCAGAGCTCGCGCGGCGCATTCGCCGCCACCCAATCGCGCACCTCGGCGCGGAAGGCGCGATCTTCCGGCGTGTCGTCGACGAAGAGGCTGGCGATATCCCACGGCATCAGAGCTTGAAGGACTTCGCCATCTGCTCGATTGCGTTCTTATCGAACTTGTTGCAATCCTCGATGATGTCGTTGGTATAGAGCTTCGAGACGTCTTTGAACTTATCTTCAAGCTCCATCATCTTGACCGCGTTCTGCCATTCGAGCGGCGATTGCGCGCCCATGCGCTGATCGGCATCCGATTTGTCCGGGAACCATTTGTCTTTGCGGATATCGAGCGCATAGACGCCGTCGGCGATCGCTTCTTGCTCGGTCTTTCCTTTCGGCAGAGCTTCCGGATACATGTCGAAGAACAGCCGCACCGCCGCTTCGCGGTTGTAATAGGCGAAGTAGGTCGATTTGGTGACGGCGCGGAAATAGCGGCCAAAGAGATCGCGCTTTTTCTCGAAGGTCGCGCGCTTGGTGCCGTAGGTCGCGCCGATGACGTGCTGCTGGCCCGGCGTGTTGGCGAGGCCGCGCAGCGGAAAGCCGAGCTTCTCGATCACGGAATAAAGGATGTCCCATTCGGCGAGGGCGTCGACGCGGCCGCTCGCCAGCGCCTGACCCGCGGGACCGCCGGCGCCGACCGTCACCCAGCTCACATCGCTGGCCGGGTCCATGCCGAGCTCCTTGAACATCGCCTTGGCGGCGAAATAGCCGGTATCGCCGACATTGACGATGCCGATCGATTTTCCTTTCAGATCTTTCAGCTCCTTCGCCGGGCTGTCGGGCTTGACCGCGACATACCAGAAAGGCTGCGGGATCACCGCATAGAAAGAGACAAGATCGGCGTCGGGATTTTGCGCGAGGAACGGCAGGAAGGTCGAGGCGATGACCAGCCCGTAGTCGCTGGTGCCCGAGACCAGCGCGGTGAAGGAATTCGCCGCGTTGCCGGTGTTGGTGTAATCGACCGTCACGCCTTCCTCGGCGTAGAAGCCGAGCTTCTTGTGCAAGCCGCACATCCAGCCGGCATTCGGCAACTCGTACAGTCCGAGCGAGCTGCCGAGTTTCACCGCGACCGGCTCGGCGGCGCTGGCCGCGCGTAGATCGCGGATCAGCAGCGTACCGCCCGCCGCGGCGCCGATGCCCAGCCCGAATTGCCGCCTTGTCAGCATGATGCCTCCCCGTTTCGCCTTGCCCCGAAGCTATGGCATTCGCCTCATCGCCGCAACGCCCGCCGCCGGCGCGCGAGTTTGGCCTTGCCCGCGGTCGCGGCGGCGTGCATATGGCAGGAATGAGCGACAATTCCGCGGCCCGGGAGCCGATTTTCCGTTCTCTCCTGACCGAGCCGCCGCCGCTGATCGCGATCCGCGGCCTCAGCAAGACATTCGCGACCTTGCAGGGCGAGCGCGTCGAGGCGCTCGTCGATATCGAGGTCGCCATCGGCGCCGGCAGCTTCGCCACGATCGTCGGGCCGAGCGGCTGCGGCAAAAGCACGTTATTGCGCATCCTCGCCGGGCTCATTCCGGCGACTGCGGGCGCAGTCGAGATCGCCGGCAAAGCCGTGAACGGGCCGCGCAAGGATATCGGCATGGTGTTCCAGAGCTCGATCCTGCTGCCGTGGCGGACCGTGCTCGACAATGTGATGCTGCCCGCGGAGATCCTCGGCATTCCGCGCGAAGAGGCGCGCGAGCGCGCGCATGAGCTGTTGCGCATGGTCCGGCTCGACGGCTTCGAGAACAAATATCCGCAAGAGCTGAGCGGCGGCATGCAACAACGCGCCTCGATCGCACGCGCCTTGCTGCATGACCCGGCGATCCTGCTGATGGACGAGCCGTTCGGCGCGCTCGATGCCATGACGCGCGAGCAGATGAATTTGGAGCTGCAGCGCATCTGGCAGGCAAGCGGCAAGACCGTGATCCTCGTCACCCACAGCATCCCCGAAGCCGTATTCCTCGGCGATCAGGTGCTGGTGATGACGCCGCGTCCCGGCCGGCTCGCTTGCGTTATTCCGGTCGGCCTCGCGCGCCCGCGCGCGCTCGACGATATGACAACGCCGGAATTCGGCGCGGCGACGCACGACATCCGCAAGCTGTTGCAACAAAAAGGCACGCTCGATTGAGAGCGCCGGAATTGAGGAGGCACCATGGCGGAAATCACCGCGAACAAAGGCGAAGGCGAGATCGCGGTACGCGATAGCGGATGGCGTGCGCGCATCGCGCGACGGCCCGAGCGCGTGCTGTCGCCGATTCTGCTGGTGGTTGTCCTGGCGGCATGGGAAGGCGGCGTGCGCTTCTTCAACGTTCCATCCTACATGCTGCCGCGCGTCAGCCGGGTGATCTTCGGCCTTTACCAAGGCTTCGTCATCAGCCCCTTCAGCCGCGGCGGCTATTGGCTCAACGGCGGCGTGACCCTGGTCGAGGTGCTCTTGGGCTTCGTCATCGGCTGCACGATCGGCCTCGTGCTCGGCATCGTCATTTCGCAAATCCGGCTGCTCGATGCGACCTTGCGGCCTTATATCGTCGCCTTCCAATGCCTGCCCAAGGTCGCGATCGCGCCGATCATCATCATGTGGTTCGGCTACGACATCACCTCGAAAGTGGTGATGGTCGCGCTGCTCACCTTCTTCCCGCTGCTGGTCAACAGCATGGCCGGATTCCACGGCGTCGATCTCGACCGTATCGAGCTGCTGCACTCGCTCTCGGCGAGCCGCTGGCAAATATTCTGGAAGGTGAAATTTCCCAGCGCCCTGCCTTTCATCTTCGCCGGACTCGACATCGCCGCCGTCTTCGCCGTGGTCGGCGCAATCGTCGGCGAGTTCGTCGGCGCGCAGCTCGGCCTCGGCGTGCAAATCCTGTCGATGAACGCGCAGATGGACACGGCCGGCAGCTTCTCGGTCTGCATCGTGCTGGCGCTCATGGGTCTCGCGCTCAACTCGGCGATCCGCGCGGTGCAGCGCCGCGTGCTGTTCTGGGCGCCGTCCGAAGCGAGCCAGCGCGCCATCAATCTCTAGTGGCGGATTGACGCCTTAGTGCCGATCCGGTCAAATCATCGCGACCGAGTAGGGAGGATGATCCGATGCGTCCGCAATTGCTCAACCCCGCGCAACTGCCCACCTTATTCCGCAAGGAGTTTGAGCTCTGCGCGGTCAAGCGCGGCGAGACCATCATCCTTCTGAGCAACCTCAACACGCGGCGCGAGTACATCCTTGCCGCGACCGCGGCGGCCGACGAGTTGGGCGCCGATATCTTCGAGATCAACCTCAATCGGGTCGCCGACCCGTCGCGCGTCCGCCGCGAGATCGGCCAGGCGAAAGGACTGATGGAGGCGCTCAAATGCGCCGATCTCATCCTCACCTTCCAGCCGCCGAACTTCGCGCGCTGGCAGAAAGAAGCGCGCGATGCGGGCGCGCGCATCCTGTCGGTCATCATCGCGCCCGACGAGATGGCGCGACTGCAATCGCCGCCCGGCCTCAAGGAAGCCGTGCTCTACGCCGCCGAGCGCTGGGGCGCTGCGCGTGAAATACGCCTGCTGAACGACGCCGGCACCGACCTCACCTGGAAGCGCGGCGAGTTCAAGGTGAAGAGCCAGTACGGCTTTGCCGAAGAGCGCGGCCGCGTCGACCAATGGGGCGCGGGACACATCACGAATTACCCGGATGAAGGCACGGCCAACGGCACGGTGGTTCTGCAGCCGGGCGATTTCTTCATTCTACCTTACATCCGCATGATCGAGCAGCCGGTGCGGCTCGAGATCCGCGACGGCTTCATCCGC
>DATGLO010000526.1:0-4329 GCA_035294105.1 Allostellaceae bacterium | reverse complement strand
TGACGCCTTCGCGCGACAATGCCAGCGCGCAAGCCTTGCCGAGACCCTTCGACGATGCGCAGAGCAGCGCCTTGCGGCCTTTGATACCGAGATCCATGGCTTAACCCTCGCCTGAAAACAGGCCCATGGTAGCGAGTCGATCCAGCTTTCGTCGAGCCGGCAGAGCGAGTAAGAGTCCGGCGCAAACGGGAGGAATGAGATGCAGCGCTTTGCCTATATCGGCACCGGCTGGTGGGGAATGGAACTCGCCAAGAATTCGCTGGCCCTCAAAGACATGATCGAGATCGCCGGCTGCTGCACCTTGGTCGACAAAGAGGCGGCTTCCTTTCAGGCGCAATTCGGCGGCAAGCGCTTTCCGCGTTACGAAGACGCGCTCGCCGATCCCGCTGTAGACGCCGTGCTCTTGGCGACGCCGCATTCGCTGCACGCGCAGCAGATCATTGCCGCCGCCAAAGCGAAGAAGAACGTCTTCGTCGAAAAGCCGATGACCTTGACGGTCGAGAGCGGGCGCGAGGCGGCCAAGGCTTGCGAAGAGGCGCATGTCGCTCTCGGTATCGGCCACAATCGCCGCTATTCGCAAGTTGCGCGCAAGATGAAAGCGATGGTGGAGAGCGGCGAGGTCGGCAAGGTGCTCCATGTCGAGGCGAACTATTCGAGCGCCGGCGGCATGCATTACGTGCCGGGCATGTGGCGCGCGAAGCGCGAGGAATGCCCCGGCGGCGGCCTCGCGCCGATGTCGCTGCACGTCATCGACACGCTGACCTGGATCCTGGGCCCCATCAAACGCCTTTCCGGCATCGCCAAGCGCCAAGCGATCACCCAGGTCGAGCTCGACGACACCGCGGCGGCGCTGTTCGAGCTGGAGAGCGGCGCGACCGGCTCCCTCGGCTGCGTCTTCGCCACGGCGATGAATGCGACTTTAAAGCTTTACGGCACCAAGGCGAGCATCGAAGCGCGCGACAATTTCAAAGAGCTCCTGGTGACGCCGGTCGGCGCGACCGAGCCCAAGGTGCATTGGCGCTACGAGATCGACGACACGGTGCAGCAGGAGCTGAAGGCATTCGCCGAGGCTTGCGCCAACAAGACGAAGTTCCCCGTGCGCCCCGCCGAAGCGCTGCACAATGTCGCGGTCATGCAGGCGATCATGGAATCATCCGATAAAGGCAGCGCCTGGGTGACCTTGCCGGCAAGGGGATAGGCAAGAAGAAGCCCCCTCACCTGCCTCGCTGCGCTCGGCACCCTCTCCCCGCCGGGGAGGGTGGGACCCACGCGAAGCGTGGGAGGGTGAGGGGGATTAACGCGCCTTCGGCCGGACCGGCGTCAAAAAGCGCAGGATCGAGAACGGGTTCGGCATCTCGCCGACCGGGCATTCGATGAGCGCCGGCTTGTTGGAGGCGATGGCGCGGCGGAGCGCGGGCCTGAGCGCCTCGGCGCTCGCCGCGCGCTCATGGGCGATGCCGAATGAATCGGCGAGCTTCATGAAATCGGGATTGACGAGATCGCTGCCGATGACGCGGTTGCCGTAATCCTCTTTCTGGCTTCGTTGCACATTGCCGAAAGCGTTGTCGTTGAAGACGACGAAGGTGACGGCGAGATTGTGCCGCACGGCGGATGCCAGCTCCTGCACGTTGAACATGAAGCCGCCGTCGCCGGCGATGCACACGACCGGCCGGTCGGGGCATGCCGCCTTGGCGCCGAGCGCGGTCGCTACGCCCCAACCCAAGGTCCCTTGATAGGCGGGCGTCAGGAAGGTTCGCGGCGCATAGGCCTCCCAGAAGAGCCGAATGACATGGCCGATCTGCGTCACCTCATCGACGAAGATGCCGTTCTCGGGCAGCTCCGCCCGCAGCGCCGCGATGTAAGCGGCTTGCGGGGCAAACCTGCGGTTTGCTTCGGCGAGGAACTCGGCTTTGAGCGCGCCGATCTCGTCGCGGCGCGAAGCGCGTTTCTTGTTGTGCTTGGGCAGCGCGTCGATCAGCGCGCGCAGCGCCGGCGCCGCGTCGGCGACGATGCCGATCTGCGGGCGGCGAATGCGATCGATCTCTTCGGGATCGGCGTCGATGCGCACGATCTTGAGGCTCGGATCGACGCCGAAATTCATCTGCTGCAATTGCAGCCGCGTGCCGACGGCGAGCACGACATCGCAATCGGCCCAGAGCTTCTGTTGCGGCAAGACCGAAACGCTCCACGGATTGCGGCCGTCGATCGCGCCGATGCCCGAGCGGTGATGGCCGATGGGCGCTTGCAGCATCTCGGCGAGTTCGAGGAGCTCGGCGCCCGCGCCCATCGCACCGCCGCCGATGACGATCAGCGGCTTCTCGGCCGCGCCGAGCAATTTCGCCGCCGCCGCGATGGCATCGGGATCGACGGCCGCGTTCTCGGCTTTCGCCGGCGGCGGAAATTCCATCGCCGCGCGCTTCGGCCAAACATCGGGCGGACATTCGAGCGCGACCGGGCGCGGCCGGCCCGAGCGCAGCTGGCGGAACGCCTCGTGCATGATGTGCGGCGCTTCATGCGGCGCCTTGATGCGCGCGGCATATTTCGACAACCGCTCGGCGATGCCGAGCTGGTCGGGCAGCTCGTGCAACAGGCCGAGACCGCGGCCGATCGCGGCTTGTGGGATCTGCCCGGTCAGCGCGAGCACCGGCGCGTTGCAGGCATAAGCCGTGCACAGCGCGCCGGTCGAATTGAGGAAGCCCGGGCCGGGCACGACGACATAGGCTTGCGGCTTCCCGGTCGCCATCGCCGCGCCCAAGGCCATATAGCACGCGCCCTGCTCGTGCCGCGTATGGATGACCTTGATCTTCTCCTGCGCGTCATGCAGCGCCGCGAAGAACACGTCGTTCTGGACGCCCGGCAGGCCGAAAATCCGATCGACGCCGTTCAAGACGAGCGATCGAATGACCGCTTCCGCCGTATTCATGGTCTCGGTCATGGAGCAGCTCCTCGCCTTCCGACGATAAGGTTGATGAGCGCCTGTTTCTTCTCGACGCGCACGGCGTGGAGCGCGCGCTGCAACGCGCCGGGCAATTGATCGGGGCGGTCGACACGCTCGCCATAGCCGCCATAGACCTGCATCAGATGCTCGTAATAGGGGTTGGGGCCGAGCTGCGCCACCGGCACGCGGTTCGCGCGCGACGCCTGGCCGTCGGGGAAGACGCGCAGCGCCGAACCTTCGACCTCTTCCCACATGCCGTTGTTGAAGATGACGAACAGCACCGGCAATTGCAGCGCGCTCAGCACGTAATGCGCCGCCGTCGGATTGCCGAACATATAGGAGCCGTCGCCCAGGACAGCGATCACCGTCTTGTCGGGATTGGCAAGCTTGGCGCCGACCGCCGAGCCGGCGCCGACGCCGAGGCCGCCGGCCCCTGGCGGGCCGAAGCAGGTGCGCGCATGCTTGAATTGCACATAGCGCAGGATCAGCGAATATTCGTTGACGACGATCGCGTCGTCGCCTTTCGCCTCGCTGATGCAATGCGCCGCCCAGACCGGGCTGATCGGCGTCTCCTGCGATGCGCGCTCGACATTGGCGCGAAGCTCGGCCTTGCCGCTCTCGCGCGCGGCGAGGATGCGCGCGCGCCGCGCCTCGATCACGTCGCGCTTCGCTTTGCCTTCCATTGCCTTGGCGATGAGGGGCAAGGTCGCGGCCGCCGTGCCAGTCACGGCAACATCGCACGGAAAGCTGCGGATCGGAATGCGCTGATAAAGCGGCTCGACCCCGAGTTGGATGACCTTCGCGTTGTCGGGCGGATTGCCGTGCTGCGTCGGAATCCACGGCGTGTCGCATTCGATGGTCAGCACCGCATCGGCGTCTTTGAGATGCGGCCCCGGTAAAAATCCGGCGAGCATAGGATGGTCGGTCGAGAGCACGTTGACATTGGTGCGGAACTCGACGACGGGGATGGCGAATTTCTCGGCGAAATCGGCGATGGCCGGCGCACTCTCGATACGGCGCGCCGCGCCTTGCGCGATGATCAGCGGCCGCTCGGCCTTCGCCAAGATCGCGGCGGCTCCTTCGATCTGCTCCGCCGTCGGGCCGGGCACCGTGCCGAAGCCGCGGCGGGGCTTGGCCTCGAAGCTGAAGCTTTTGATCGCTTGCGCCATCACCTCGCGCGGCAGAGTGAGATAGACGGGACCGCAAGGCTCGGTGGTCGCGACCTCGATCGCGCGGTCGACCACGGCTTCGAGCTGCTCGGCATTCCTGAGCTCGTAATCCCATTTGCAGAATTCGCGCACCATCGAACCCTGGTCGAACATCTCCTGCTGCCAGTGGATGCCCGTGTCGCGCGAGCCTTTGAGGCCGCTTTCCGTCAAGGGCGTGCGGCC
>DATGLO010000525.1:0-3654 GCA_035294105.1 Allostellaceae bacterium | reverse complement strand
CGCTGATCATGATCGGCATGCCGAAGCCGTAGCATCGGACATTGTCGATCGCGACTTGCCGCAACCGCGCCGGCGCGGCGCCGGCCGGCGCGCTCAAGCGCTCGCCGAGGCGCAGGAAGAACGGCGCGTCCTGAATATTTTGCAACGTGATGCCGCGGATCGCGACATTGTCGAGCGCGCCGCCATCGACTGTGAGCAGCGGAATGCCGAGCGCGTCGCGGAAGACGCAATCCTCGATGCGGATATCGCTGAAGCCCCAGCAGGATTCGGTGCCGAGCTTGATGCGCGCCTTCATGCCGCCGGTGGCGGGGATCGGTTGCCGGCTGCCGTCATGGAAGCTGCCCGCCGCGAAAGCGCCGGTGACGAAGCAGCGGCGGACGGCAATGTCGCGGGTGATGCGCTTATAGCCAAGCGCGTCCGACGACTTGATCGCAATGCTGTCGTCGTGGGGCGTGTTGAAGCTGCAATCCTCGATCGCGACCCGCTCGCAGCAATCGATATCGATGCCGTCGCGGATCGTGTCGACCGTCAGGCCGCTGATCGTTAGCCCTTCGACGCCGGTCGCGAGAACGCCCATATGCGCGCTGCCGATCAGCGTGAAGCCGGAAAGGCGTACGTTGCGGCACTCTTTCAGAGCGATGACCTTGTCGGCGGTGCCGCGCGTCCAGGCCAACGGCTTTGTCCAGCCGCCACGGCTGAGGCCGTTGCCGCAGATGACACCTGTGCCGGCAATCGCGATATCCCGAGCGCCGATGCCGCAGATCAGGCTGTTCGTCCAGTGGTCGTGGCCGTAATCCTGATATTTGTCCCATCGGTTCGGCTCGGCGATGCCGTAATCGCCGGGCGGTGCCGCGCGCAGTGTCGCGCCGTTCTCGAGGAGCAACGTGACGCCGTCTTTTAGATAAAGCGTGCTGGCGAGATAGTCCCCCGCGGGCAGGCGAACGATGCCGCCGCCGCGTGCCGCGACGGTTCTGATCGCCGTATTGATCGCGGCGGTATCGAGATGATGGCCATCGCCGGCCGCGCCCAGGCAACGCACATCGAGCCCCGCCGCCGAGGCCGAGCCGGGGGACGTGCAGGTCTTTTCCGTGGCGAGAGCACGCGTCGCAAGGGAGGAAGCGACAGAACCCAGCCCCGCGGCAAAGAGGAAATCGCGGCGGCTTGGGAAGGACTTCGGCATGGTGCAGGCGAAGAAGGCTTTTGCTCGGGCGTTCCAGCGGCGAGCGCGGCCGTCGGCCGCTCTCGATGCAAAGGGCAATGTGCGTGTGGCCGCGACAAACCTCCGCGGTTTCGGGCGGCGCGCGACTATAGCCGCGAAAGGCTGCGTCTAGGTGGTTAATCTTTGGTTAACGACCGCGAAAGCGGCGGGACGGGCCGGAAGCTACGGCGTCGCGAGCGCGCGCTCGGCCGGACAGCCGCTTGCCGCGGCGCAAGCGGCAAGGGCATCCGATGTGGCAAAGCGCCAAATGACGATGTATTGCCCGATATCCTGCTCGCTCGCCGGCTGGCCGAGCGGGGCGAGACGCGCGAGGTAGTCGGCCGGCTTCGGCATCGGGCCCTGGCCGGCGCGGCCGTAAACGACCCAGAGATTGTGCCCCGGGGCGAAGCGTGCGGCGTCGACCGCATCGGAGGTGAGGGTGATCCCCTGGGCGGCAAGGCCGCTCGGCCCCGCGAAGGCAGCGATGAGCTGATAGGCGTTCCAATCGTTGACCAGCACGACGTCGCCCGGCCGGCTTTCGCCGGCCAAAGCTTGCGCGGCCAGATCCCACCGCGGCTTCGTCTCATCCTGGTAATAAGGCGCAAGATTGACCAGGCAGACGGCCGCGATAGCGCCCAGTACCGGTGCCCAACGCTGCGCCGCGAGCTGCGCGAGGCCGAGACCGGCGAGCACGCAGAACGGCGCCGCGCTCCAGGCGAAATAGCGCGGCACGAGGATCGGCGTCACCAGCGCGATGAGCAGCAGCACAAGCGGCAGCACGCAAGCCGCCGCGCCGATCACGGCGAGCACGATCGGCTGGCGCCGCAATCGCCACGCCCCATAGAGCGCCGCCGCCGCGATGAGAAAAGACACCGCCGGAATCTTCGCCGGCAAAACATCGAAGGTGATGAAGGCGGTGATGCGGTCGAGATAGACCGGCGCGACGATCGACCAGATCGTCTCCGGCGTCTCCGGCGGCGCCCAGCCTTCGCCATGCAGCATGCCAGCCTTATCGACCAGCGAAACCGCGACCAGCGCCGGCAACCACAGCAGGAAGATCACCGCCTGTGCGGTGGCCCAGTGCCGCAGGAACCGCTTGCAGCCGGCGCGATCATCCCGCATTCCGTGGGCGATGGCGAGGGCGGCGAGATTGGCGGCAATCCACCACGGCACGGCGACGTTGAGGACGTTGAGCGCGGCGGCGGTGCCGGCAATGTAAGCGAGCCAGGGCAGCGGCATGCGTCGCCAGTGCCAGCGCGCGGCGGCCGCGGCGGGATCGCGCGCCAAGCACACGAGGCCCCACAGCGCGACGAGGATCAAGCTCGCGACCAGGGTATAGGAACGCGCCTCCTGGCTGTACTGCACGGCGAAAGGCGAGAGCGCGAGAAGCAGTCCGGCGGCAAGGCCGGCGACCGGTCCTTCGATCTCGCAGCCGATGCCATAAACGAGGGCCGCGTCGAGCGCGCCGAAAATCGCCGAAGGCAGGCGCAGCACCCAAGCAGAGGTGCCGAATTTCGCGACCAGCCACATCAAGAGGAAGTAGCTTGGATAGTGCCTCGCCTGAAGCGAACTGAGGATGAGGTCGTGCACCGTCATGGTGGCACGATGCAGGGTCGCGATCTCGTCGAGCCAGAGCGGCTTGGCGGCAAGACCGTGCAGCCGCAGGCTGAGCGCCAGCAGCAACAACGCGACCGCGGGCAGCCATGTTAAGACACGGCGCGCGTGCCCGTGGCGGGGATGCGCGGCGGCGGCGGATTCGACTGTATCTACCAATTATCTCTTTCCCAACCGGCGGCGAAGCTCACAGGAGGATCGGATCGCCTTCCTGATAATCGCGATCGCGCCTCTCCGTTGCCGATGCGTGGCGCGATTCAGCGATGCCCTGCTCGCAAGAGTTGTGCCAAAGATTTGCGGCTGTGTTGGGGCGGTCGTGGCTAAGGCGGGCACGAATATTGAGCCGCGCTGCGTAAAGTTAGAGCAGAGGGCGATGCGCTATCTGCCTTCCGGCATCAGGATGGCGTAGCGCGTATCGACGATCGTCTTGGGATCGAGCGCGGCTTTCATCATGCCGTGCGCGCGGTACCATTCGATCTGATGCGCGAGGTCCGACATCACGACACGACCTTGGCCGTCGAGATAGGGTACGGCGCGATCGATCATCGGTGCGGGAATGCCGGTGAACTTCGAGAGCAGATCGAGCATCGCCGGCGTCGCCTCGTTGTCCTGGCGCTTGTCGTCGCGGCCGGCGAAGGCGTCGTGATAATCCCGCGAGCCGTGGCGGAAGGCGATCATGAAGCGCTTGACGAGATCGCCGTCGTTGTCGGCATGCTTGGCCGAGGTGAAGGCGACCGCGCCCATCCAGCCCGGCACGAGGTCGCTTGCCCAGCCGAGCAGCTTCAACGCGCCGCGATCGATGAGCGGCAACGCCGGCGTCGCCGGCAGCACGGCGCTGTCGA
>DATGLO010000524.1:0-14801 GCA_035294105.1 Allostellaceae bacterium | reverse complement strand
ATCGGCATCGATTGCGTCGGCGACGGCGAGTTCTGGTCCGGCCTCGGCCTCAAATGGTTCGACCGCCAAATGAGCGGCCTCGCCACCCGCCCGTTGCAGCCGGGCGAGGTCGCAGCAATGCGGGAGTCGACGCGCGAGCGCGACGTGTTCAAAGGCCTCTATGGTGATATGGATCGCGTCGGCACCATCGCCTGCATCCCGGGTGAGCGGCCGATCCCGCGTCAAACCCAGCGCTTGATTGTGAACGGCCCGGTCAAGTCGAAGGGCACGGCCATCGTGCTAAGCCAGCTTCAGTGCTTCAAGACCGCGATCGCTCAGGCGGGCGTCGCGGTCGACGAGACTTTCGTGCCGGCCTTGGCGCCGGGATGGCTCGATCACTTCATCTACAACGAATATTTCAAGACCGACGAGGAGTTCGTCTACGCGCTCGCCGATGCCATGGCCGACAAGTATCGCGCCATCGCCGAGGCCGGCCACATCCTGCAGATCGACGATCCCGGCATCGTCACCTCCTGGGACATGATCAAGCCGGAACCGGCCCTCGCCGACTACCGTAAATACATCACGATCCGGATCGAGGCATTGAACCACGCCTTAAAAGGCATTCCACCCGAAAAGGTTCGGTATCATTGGTGCTGGGGCAGCTGGCACGGCGCGCATGTCAACGACATCCCGCTCCGGCACGTGATCGACATCGCCCTCAAGGTAAATGCGCAATGCCTCTCCTTCGAGGCCGCGAACGTCCGCCACGAGCACGAAATCGACGTGTGGAAAGAGGTGAAGCTCGAGCCGGGCCGCATCCTGATGCCGGGCGTGATCAGCCACGCGACCAACATCGTCGAGCATCCCGAACTCATCGCGCGCCGCCTCGTCGCCTGGGCCGGCATTGTCGGCCGCGAGAATATCGTGGCCGGCGCCGATTGCGGCATGGGCGGGCGCGTCCACGGCGAGGTCGGCTGGGCGAAGTTGCAAGCGCTCGCAGAAGGCGCGGCGCTCGCGAGCAAAAGCTTGTGGCGGCGTTAAGCGGCGCCGCCTTTGTCTCCGTGAATGGAGGGCCGGTACCTAGCGCAGGCTTTCGTTGAGCTTTTGCAGCGCCGCGTTGCCGGGGACGAGATCCTTCGTGCCGAGTTGGTTGAGCGGCGTCGATACCGTGTTGAGATAGTCGTGCAGGTCCTGGCCCTGCGGATCGACATAGAGCAGGCCGGTGACGATCTCGCCTGCCGCCGCGCGCTCTTGCAGATAGGTCATCGCGGCGATGCGGTCGCTGGGATCGTAATGCGGCGCAAGCTTGCGCAAGCGCAGCACCGACCCGTCGTGCTGGGTGACAAGTTCGAGTGTTCCCGGCGCATAATCCGCGGTGATCGGCTCATGCTCGACCATCACGTCGAGCCGGTTCACGGTCTCGTTGTGCTCGCGCACATAGTCGAAGCTCTTGGTCGAGCCGGCATGGTTGTTGAAGGCGACGCACGGGCTGATGCAATCGATGAAGGCGGCGCCGTGATGGTTGATCGCCGCCTTGATCAGCGGCACGAGCTGCGCCTTGTCGCCGGAGAAGCCGCGGGCGACAAAAGTCGCGCCGAGCTGCAAGGCGATGCCGATCATGTCGATCGCCGAGTCCGAATTGATGGCGCCGTATTTGCTCTTCGATCCCTTGTCCGACGTGGCCGAGAACTGGCCCTTCGTGAGGCCGTACACGCCGTTGTTCTCGACGATGTAGACCATGTTGACGCCGCGGCGGATCGAATGCGCGAACTGGCCGAAGCCGATCGAGGCGCTGTCGCCGTCGCCCGACACGCCCATATAAATGAGGTCCTTGTTGGCGAGGTTGGCGCCGGTCAGGACCGACGGCATGCGGCCGTGGACCGAGTTGAAGCCGTGCGAATTGCCGAGGAAATAGTCGGGCGTCTTCGACGAGCAGCCGATGCCCGACATCTTGGCGACGCGATGCGGCGCCAAATCCAGCTCGAAGCAGGCCTGGATGATCGCGCCGCTGATCGAATCGTGGCCGCAGCCGGCGCAGAGCGTCGAAACCGAGCCTTCGTAGTCGCGGTGGGTAAAGCCGAGCTTGTTCTTCGGCAGATCGGGATGGTGGAGCTTGGGCTTCGGAATGTAGGTCATTTTCTTACCCTTTCGCCGTCACTGCGAGGAGCGTTAGCGACGAAGCAATCCAGAGCATCGCGTAAGGCCTGGATTGCTTCGCTTCGCTCGCAATGACGAATTGAAAATCACCGCGCAACCTCTCGCAGCGGCGCGACGTTGCGTGCTTTGAGGAGAGCGGAAATCTTTTCGATGATGAAGCGCGCCGTGATCGGCGTGCCGTCGTAATGCAGCACCGGCACGATGCGCGCCGGGTCGAGATTGCTCTCGGTGATAAGGAGCGTCCGGCATTGCGCGTCGCGGCTCTGCTCGACGAAGAACACCTGCTCGTGCTCGAGGACGAAATTCACCACCTCGTTGCTGAACGGGAAGCCGCGCAGCCGCATGGCGTCGAGATGAATGCCCTGCTCTTCGAGCACGCCGAGCGCTTCGTGCATCGAAGGCGTCGTCGAGCCGAAATAGAGCACGCCGTATTTGGTCTTGGCCTTGGCGTCACGGCGCAAAGGCGCCGGGATCAGCTTCTTGGCGGTCTCGAATTTGCGCAACAGACGCTGCACGTTTTCGACATAGTCCGCGCCGTTTTCGCTGTATCGGGCAAGCCGATCGTGCGACGAGCCGCGGGTGAAATAGCTGCCCTTGGTCGGATGCGTGCCGGGATAGGTGCGATAGCCGATGCCGTCGCCGTCGAGATCCGTGTAGCGCTGCAACTCCTTGCCGGCCTGGAGGTCGTCGTAGGTCAGCACCTTGCCGCGGTCGAGCTGCCTGCTGTCGTCCCATTGGAACGGCTTGGTTAGCCAGTCGTTCATGCCGATGTCGAGATCGAGCATGAGGAACACCGGCGTCTGCAACCGGTCGGCCATGTCGAAAGCCAACGCCGCCATCTCGAAGCATTCGCCCGGGTCTTGCGGGAAGAGCAGCGGATGCTTGGTATCGCCATGCGAGGCGTAGGCGGCGCCGATGAGATCGGCCTGCTGGGTACGCGTCGGCATGCCGGTCGACGGCCCGCCGCGCTGCACGTCCATGATCACGGCCGGGATTTCGGCGTAATAGCCGAGGCCGACGAACTCGCTCATCAGCGATACGCCGGGTCCCGACGTGCAGGTGAAAGCGCGCGCACCGTTCCAGGCCGCGCCCAGCACGATGCCGATCGAAGCGAGCTCGTCCTCGCCCTGGACGATGGCGTATTTCGCTTTCCCGGTTTCTTTATCCATCCGGTACTTGCGGCACCATTTCATGAACGCCTCGGCCAAAGCGGTCGAAGGCGTGATCGGATACCAGGCGCAGACCGTCGCGCCGCCATAAACGGCGCCGAGGCCCGCGGCGCTGTTGCCATCGATGAAGATACGGTCGCCGACCGCGTCGGCTTTCCTCACACGCAGGCCCAGCGGCGCGAGATTCTCCTTGGCGTAGTCGATGCCCATATGGAGGGCCTTGACGTTCGGCGCGATGAGCTTGTCCTTGCCCTGAAACTGCTCGCTGATCAATTTCTCGATCGCCTCGACATCCATGTTCAAGAGCGCCGCGAGCGCGCCGACATAAATGATGTTCTTGAACAGCTGGCGCTGGCGCGGATCGCTGAATTCCTTGTTGCAGATCGCCGTCAGCGGCACGCCGACGACGTTGATGTCGTCGCGGAATTTCGACGGCGGCATCGGCTTCGTCGAATCGTAAAAGAGATAGCCGCCGGGCTCGATCTCCGCGACGTCCGCAGCCCAGGTCTGCGGGTTCATCGCCACCATGAGGTCGACGCCGCCGCGGCGGCCGAGATGGCCGGCCTCGGAGACTCGCACCTCGTACCAAGTCGGCAGGCCCTGGATGTTCGAGGGGAAGATGTTGCGCGATGCGACCGGCACGCCCATGCGCAGGATCGAGCGCGCGAACAACTCGTTCGCGCTCGCCGAGCCCGAACCGTTGACGTTGGCGAACTTAACGACGAAATCGTTGATGGCTTCTATCGGCTTCGGCATTCGGGTCCAGCTTGTGTCATGTCTAGAAGGAATTTCTGCATGTCCCATGCGCCGGTCGGGCAGCGCTCGGCACAGAGGCCGCAATGGAGGCAGACGTCTTCGTCCTTCGCCATGATGCGGCCGGTCTTGAGCTCCGTCGAGACGTAAATGTCTTGCGTGCGGTTGTTCGCCGGCGCCTTCAAACTGCGGCGCAACTGCTCTTCCGGCGCATTCCCGGTAAAGGTGATGCAATCCATCGGGCAGATATCGACACAGGCATCGCATTCGATGCACAGCGACGGCGTGAACACTGTCTGGATATCGCAATTGAGGCAGCGCTCGGCTTCGGCATAACCGAGCTTCCGGTCGAAGCCGAGCTCGACTTCGAGCTTCACATCGGCGAGCGCCACCGCCTTATCCCGCAGCGGTACCTTGTACCGCGAGTCGTTGGAGATATCGTTGTCGTAGCTCCATTCGTGGATGCCCATCTTCTGGCTGATGAGCGCCACGTCGGGCGGCGGGCGTTTCGTGATGTCCTCGCCGTTGCAGAGCTTGTCGATCGAGACCGCGGCTTCATGGGCGTGCGCGACCGCCCAGATGATGTTCTTGGGGCCGAAGGCCGCGTCGCCGCCGAAAAACACATTCGGCAGCGAGCATTTCATCGTCACGGGATCGACCACCGGCATATCCCACTTGTCGAATTCGACGCCGATATCGCGCTCGATCCAGGGGAAGGCGTTCTCCTGGCCGACGGCAACCAGCACGTCATCGCACTCGAAATGCTGATCGGGCTCGCCCGTCGGCACCAGCGAGCGCTTGCCCTTGGCGTCGTAGACGGCCTTGACCTTCTCGAAAAGAACGCCCGTCAACCGCCCATTATTATGGGTAAATTCCTTCGGCACGAGCATGTTGAGGATCGGGATGTCCTCATGCATCGCGTCTTCTTTTTCCCACGGGCTTGCCTTCATCTCCTCGAAGCCGGAGCGGACGATGACCTTCACATCCGTGCCGCCCAAGCGCCGCGAGGTGCGGCAGCAATCCATCGCCGTATTGCCGCCGCCCAGCACGATGACGCGCTTGCCGATCCGAGTCGTATGGCCGAAAGACACGCTCGAAAGCCAGTCGATCCCGATATGGATGTGCTCTTTCGCCTCCTGGCGGCCCGGAATCTCCAATTCGCGGCCGCGCGGGGCACCGGAGCCCACGAAAATCGCATCGTAACCCTGGGTCAGGAGCGATTTGAGGCTGGTAATCGGCTCGCCGAGATGCAATTCGACGCCCATATCGGTGATGTAGCCGCATTCCTCGTCAGTAACCGACTCGGGCAATCGGAAACGCGGAATTTGCGTCCGCATCATGCCGCCGGTCTTCTTGTCGCCGTCGAACATGACGAGGTGGTAGCCCAAAGGCGCAAGATCGCGCGCCACGGTCAGCGAGGCCGGCCCCGCACCGATAAGCGCAATGCGCTTGCCGTTCTTCTGCGTCGGGATCCCGGGCAGCCGGGCGCGGATATCGTCCTTGTTGTCGGCCGCGACGCGCTTCAAGCGGCAGATCGCCACCGGTTCCTTTTCGACCCGGCCGCGGCGACAGGCCGGCTCGCAGGGCCGGTCGCAAGTGCGCCCCAGAATCCCGGGAAAGACGTTGGATTTCCAATTGATCATGTAGGCGTCGGTGTAACGCCCGGCAGCGATCAGACGGATATATTCCGGAACCGGCGTATGCGCCGGACAGGCCCACTGACAATCGACGACTTTGTGAAAATAGTCCGGGGCCGCGATATTTGTAGGCTCCAACCCTTGTCTCCCTACCCGCTCACATCCCCCGCGCAGCCAGTCGCGATCTGGTCGACGCGTGCTCTCCCGGCGCTCCGCACTTTCCGCGCGCGATCCTTGTCACAACGAGATGTGCTGGATCCGTCCCAAAAACGGGGGTAACGCGGCCGGCGAAAACGTAAGGGCCAGTCACTCTGCCCCATTGTCGGGGCTTTCGCAACCTCCATAACCCTGCATCAGCCGCCGGTTTTCGGCATGTCCAAGGCGGCGCCGCGGCGACCTTGATGCATCATCCACAGGAAATCTCTCATTCAAACGGCTGACGAGTCGAGATTCGGTTCTCAGCCGTGTTAAGGTTTCCAGGCGATCGCCGCCAGGAACCCTCGAATATTGAATCAGCAAAAAAGCACCCCCAAGCGATCCCGCACAATCTGGGGCGCAGCATTGCTGCTCGCCTGCCTGCTCGCCTTGGTTTTGGGCGTGTTCGGCGCGGTTTATTTCGCGCAAAACCAACCCGGCACGCCCAACATCGTGAGCAATCAGCTGGCGCCGACCGCGCCCACAGCGGGGCCGGTGTCGCCGGCGCCCGTGACGGCGCCGCCTTCGGTTGCGCAAGCGCCGCAAAATAATCAGACGACTCAATCAGCTCGTCCCCCCGAGTCGGCGCTGCCGCAGAGCGCCCAAGCTCCGGCCGCACCGGTCCCGCCGCCGGCGCAAGCGCAGACCGCTCCGTCGGCGGCGCCGGCGGCCGCGATCGCCCAGGGACTCGCGCAGATCGCCCCGAGCGCCGCGCCGGCGAATGTCGCCGCGGCCGCGCCACGTTACTGGGTCGAGTTCGGCGCCTATGACGGCGCGTTCTACGCCGACCGGCTGAAGCGAAGCCTCGACAAGCTCGGCATCGCCGCCACCGTCACCGAGGCGCCGGGCAAGCACGGCAAGCGCTATCTCCGCGTCCGGGGCGCCGATCAGGGCGACCGCAACGCTGCGCTTGCGCAGCTCAGCAAAGCGCAACGCGCCCTTCACATCGCGCCGCTTCTCCACCGCGTGGCGGCAGCCGCCCCCGCCGCCGCGCGCGTCGCCAACCGGCCGCCGAGCGGCGCGCATTGGGTCCAGTTCGGCGCTTTCCGCGCGCGCGGCAGCGCCGCATCGATGGTCGCGAAACTTCGCAAAAATAATGTCCAAGCTTCTGTTCTTGAAACAAAAATAAGCGGTAAGAAAGCGCTTTACCTAGTCCGCGCCGCAGGCTTGCCCGATCGCGCAGCTGCGACGCGCGTGGCGCAGCAAGGCGCGGCCGCGCTGCACAGCCATGACGTGCTGATCGGCGAAAGCTTGCGAGCACGACCGCCGCCGCGCTAATTCGCCTTCGATGATTCTAACGGCTATCGCGCCCGATCGCTTGCCGGCGGTGATCGAGGAATTCGCCGCGCAGCTCGCGCCGCCCGAACGTGCCGTCTTCCGTCGCATCGCCGACCCGGCCAAGGCCGCGCGCGCCGAAGGCGCTGAAGCGGCGCGGCACCATGACGAAGCCTGCGCGCTCGCCAGCGAATTCGGCATGGCGCTGCTCACCGGCAGCCCGATGCTCGATTACGCCTGGAACGGCCACGCACTCCGCCGCGAGACCGAGGCTTACGTCCTCCTGCACGAGATCGCGCATTTCCAGCTCGCCCCGCCCGAGCGGCGGGAAGCGATCGATTTCGGCCTCGGCGCCGGGCCCGAGACCGGCGACCGCGACGGCGCCGAGCGCGCCGCTACGGTGTTCGGCGCCGAGCGCGAGAATGAGGAAGCGATGGCATCGCTCCTCGGCGTGCTGTGGGAGGTCGAGCTCGGCCAGCCGGGCTTCGCCTCGTTCCTCGATCAGAACTGGCTCGAAGGCGCCGGCCGTCCCGGCGCGGCGCAGCATTTCAGTGCCGTGCTGGCGGCGCTTCAAGAGCGCGGCTTGATCGATGCCCAAGGCCGGCCGCAAAAGCGGCTGGCGGCTCCGGTAGCGATTACGGCAGTTCCAGCTCGGGCAGGCTGAGCGCGTCGCTGTCTTCGATCAGCAGCGGCTCGCGCCCGCGATGAAGCGCGAAAATCGCCTCGGCCGAATCGGGCGCATCGACGGGGGCTAGCAGGCCCGCTGCCGCCAAGATTGCATCGGCGGTCATGAGGAAGCCCTTTCCTCAGTCTCGCTGGTCGTCATGATGTGAATGGCGAGACAGCGCTGATAAAGACTCGGCCGCTGGCGCTCGTTGCGCGCGAACAAGCGAGCGAAAAGCGACTCGTGCTTGCGCGGCTTTGGCCGCCGCCGCTCGGGACGCGCGACCGACCACGGGACCCACACGACGCTGCCGGGTATATACCCCGAAGTCATACCTTCAGACACGGCTCCAACCCCCTGTCACAACTGGCACGTTCAGTGCCGACTCGGGGGCTTTTTGCGCGGCAAAGGTTAAGAAAGGGTTAACGGGTCGCCGGCGGGTTAACCCCTCGTTGACCTAGCGCAGGGCGCTGAGCGTCCCCGCCGTCGCCATATGGACGGCGAGGCAGCGATGGTACAGCGTTGGCTGGCGCGTCCGACGGTGGAAGAACCGTCCGAACAGCTTGGGCGTCCGTGGCGTCGCCATGGCGGCACCGGCTGGCCGTACCGGCAAAGTCGAATGGGTCAGTGGAGCGGTGATAACAGCCATAACCAATGTCCTCACAAAAGCGCTATCCCCACGGAATGGTGCAAAGCCGCGATGTCAAAGTTATGGGCGGAATAAGGTCTTCCGAGGCGCGTCCGGGGCAGATGAGGCAGCCGGTAACCGCAACAGCGCAGTTTAGCCACGTTCTGCGCAATTCTCGCCGCCAGCGACGTTGACGCCCTCTTGTGGCGGCTCAACAATGCGTCCAACACGCATCGCGCGCAAAAGGATCGAGCGGAGAGAGCGAATGGCGAAACAAGCAAACGTTCAAGATTGGGAAGCCGTCACCAACGCCAAATTTAAAGGCGATTCCAACCAGCGCGCCGATGCGCTCGAGCACAAGATGATGCACGACATCGAAGCGCGGATTCCGCTGCGCTCCGTGCTCTTCACCTCGGGCGACAAAGACCCGACCGGCCCGATCCAGGACCCGCTGCCGCCGGGCAAGCATGTCGTGCAAGGCCCCGATCCGCGCCTCAAGGCGATGCCCGATAAGCCGACCTTGATGGATTTCTTCAAGCTGCGCTTTGGCAGCGCCACCAATCACCTGCTGCAAAGCGCCAATCTCGCGCGCAAGGGCGGTTATAGCGAGAAAGTGATTCTTGCTTGCTTGTTGCACGATATCGGCGTCGTCGGCTTCATCCGCTCGGACCACGGCTATTGGGGCGCTCAGCTCATCGAGCCTTATGTCGACGAAGAGGTGAGCTGGGCGATCCGCTATCACCAAGCGCTGCGCTTTTTCCCCGACAAGGATTTCGGCTACGAATATCCGGAAATGTATGTCCGGCTGTTCGGCCCTGATTTCGAGCCGGAAGACTACATCAAGCGCGATTACGAATACGCGCGGAAGCACAAATGGTACGGCACCGCGCGGCAGATCTGCGTCAATGACCTCTACGCCTTCGAGCCGGGCGTCGATCCCAAGCTCGAGGAATTCGAGGACATCATCGGCCGCAACTTCAAGCAGCCCGCGGAAGGCCTCGGCTGGGACAACACGCCCGCCTCGCATATGTGGCGGACGATCATGATGCCCACACGAGCGCTTTAGGGCCGCGCGATAGAAGCCGTCGGCTTCAAAGCGACAGCGTCGCCGGAGGAAAGATCTCGTCGAGCGACAGGACGCGCGGCGTCAGCCCTTGCTCATGCGAATAGCGCGCGATCGTCTCGAGGATATGGCGATTGCCGACGACGCCATAAGGGAACGGGTCTTTCTTCAGGAGCGCACCGTTCTCGGGCGGCAGAATGCCGGTCTCGAGATGCGCCTCGGCGGCTTCGGAGACGCCGGCGAGCCAGCGATCCTTACCCTCCAAAAAGGCGCGGTAGATATTGAGCACGACCCAAGGATGCTGCTCGACGATGCGGCGCCGGACCACCATGCCGTGGTTGATCGGAAAAAAGCCCGTCTTGGCGAAATAGCGCCGCGCCTCGGCGGCGCGATCGGGAAAGATATAATGACCTTCGGCGCGTAAATCGAGATCGACGCGGCTGCGATCGACGAGGTTGGTGTTAGCGATGTAGTGGAGCGCGGCGTCGAGCTCGCCCGAAAGCAGCATCGAGGCCATGCTTTTGTCGGCGGGAATGCGATGGAGCTTCACGCCCGGCGGCGGCTTGAAGCCGGTGGCGCCGCCATGGCTCACCTCCTCCGTCCGCTCCATCCACCATTCGATCTCCGACGCATCGACGCCGAATTCGTGCTTCAGCGCGCCGCGCGACCACAGCGCCGCCGTTTGCTGATATTCCGGCACGCCGACGCGCTTGCCGCGTAAATCGGCCGGCGACTTGATGCCGGCGTCGTTGCGCGCCCACATGCCGGTATGGAAAAAGCGCCGCGTCGTGAAGACCGGCAGCGCCACCCAATCGCGATTACCCGACGCGAGCAGGATCAGCAGCGACGACATCGACATCTCGGAAATGTCGAACTCGCTGAAATGAAGCTGGCGCCAGAAAATCTCCGACGGGAAAGCATGCGTCGGGAGCAGATCGATGCCGTCGATCTTGATGCGGCCGTCGAGCACCGGCGCCGAGCGCGCATTGGGGTGCATCGCGATGCTGAGTTGAAGCTGCGCCATTTTTCCTCCCGCGGAAACGCTCTATTACTACAGCGAAATCGAGGCGGGAGGAAATCCGTGGACATCAGGAACGGCGTCGCGATCGTCACCGGCTCGGCGACCGGGATCGGAGCCGAAACCGCGAAGCTCTTGGCGAAAAAAGGCTGCCGCGTCGTCGTCAATTACAGCCGCAGCCGCGAGGAAGCCGAGGCCACGGCGGCGCAATGCCGCGAGCATGGCGTCGACGTGCTCGTGCATCAGGCCGACATCGCGGACGATGCGCAATGCCGCGGCATGGCGGCGGCGGCGCTCGAGTGCTGGGGCCGCATCGATGCGCTGGTCAATTGCGCCGGCAAGACCAAGCCGGCCAAGCCCGGCGATCTCGAAGCGCTCAACGGGCCGGACTTCCTCGAAATCTATGCTGTCAACGTCGTCGGCACCTATCAGATGATCCGCGCCGTGGTGCCGCAAATGAAAAAACAAGGCAACGGCACGATCGTCAATGTCTCGGCGCTGGGCTCGCTCGACGGCGAAGGCTCCTCGATCGCCTATGGCGCCTCGAAAGGCGGGATCAATTCGATGACGATTGCGCTGGCGCGCCAATTGGCGCCTGCGATCCGCGTCAACGCCGTCGCGCCGGGCTTCGTTGCGACGCGTTGGATGAAGAACCTCCTCGGCGAGAAGCGCTACAACGAGCGCCTCATCGAGCAGGCGAAAATCACGCCGGTCGGCAAGACCGCTTATGCCGAGGACATCGCCGAGATGATCTGCTGGTTCATCGATGGCCCCGATCTCATCACCGGCGAGGTGCTGCCGATCGATTACGGCACGCGCTTCGGCAAGCTGCCGGCTTAGCTCCCGGATTTCACGGGCAGGAATTTCTCGGTCACGTAAGGCGCGAGATCGACCGGATGGTCGAGCATCTTCAGCTCGACGAAACTGTCCGAAAGCTTCTTCAGCGCCGCCGGATCGAAGCGCCCGTCGCTCGAGAACATCGGCATTTCGAGATCGTATTCGCGGCCCGCAAGCGCGTCGCCCTCGCCGGTGACCTTGCCCATCACGGCAACGGTTTCGGCGCGATGGGTGCGCATGAAAGCGATGGTCTTGAACCAGGCGGCGAGAAAGCGCCTGAGCGCTTCGGGATTTTGCGCGATCAGCGCGTTAGACGCATAGATGCCGTGGACCATGAAGTCCTTGACGTAATCGGAAGCAAGCGCGAGCAGCTTTCCCTCGCCCGTTTTCTCGAGCTCGAAAGCGAGGCCCGGCGCATCGTAGAGCGCGTCGACCGCGTGCGTCCTGAGCGCCGCGACCTTGCCGGTGCGCTCGACGCCGACCGCGACGACGGTGATGCTGTCGGGCGGCCAGCCTTTGACCCGCGCCAGCTCTTTCGCCATCCACTCCATCATCGAGCCGCCGGCCGTCGCCGCCGAGGTGCGCTTGCCCTTGAGATCGTCGAGCGTTCCGATCGGCGAACCTTTGCCGACGATGACCGCGATGTCGTAGGGCGGCCCGGCGAGCGCCGCGACGCCTTTCGCCGGCACGCCTTTGACGATGAGCGCCAAGTCGGTGCCGGCACTAAGGCCAATATCGACGGCGCCGGCGGCAATGCCCTGCTCGACCTTTGCGGCGCCGCTGAAATTCAGCTCCTCGATGTCGATGCCGGCATCTTTGTAGAAGCCCTGCGCGATGCCGACATCGAGCACGCCGAAGGAAAAGCCGACCGCGGCCGCCTTGCCGATGCGCAACTCGTCGGCCGCCGGCGACGGCGCCGCCGCGCCGAAGAGCAGCAGCGCGACGCCGACCGCTGCAACCGCGCGACCGCGCATCGTTATTTCACTTGCGCGGCGGCTTGGTGGACGAGCTTTGCGTCGATCACCTTGTCGAAGGACAGCGGCTCGGTGTAGTTGAGCCGGCCGTTGGCGCGATGCACCGTCTCCTCGTCGCGCAGCTTCCCTTCGAATTTGGTGATATCGAGATTGGGATCGAAGACATAGGGCGCGCTATTCTCGACGTCGGCGAGCTTCAAATCGGTTTGCTTGGCGATCATCGCGGCGACGTCGGGGTTCTTGCTGAAATCGCCCTGAGCGTCGCGCGCGCCCCGGATCAGCGCGCGCATGAAAGCGAGCGCGACCTTCGGGCGGTCTTGCATGAACTTCGTCGCGAGGAAGAGAAAGGTCGTCGGGATGCCTTCGCCGATGCTTTGCTCGGGCTGATCGAGCACGGCTTCGCCCTGGCTCTTGGCCGTCGTGGCGAGCGGCTCGGGCAGGAAGCCAGCATCGATCGCGCTATTCTTGAAAGCGACGACTTGCAGCGCGAACTCCATCGACGTCTCGTTCACGTCTTTGAGCGTCATGCCGTATTTGCCGAGCATCTTCGTCAGGAAATATTCGGTGATGTCGCCCGGCGCGTTGATGGCGATCTTGCGTCCCCGATAGTCCTTGGCGCTCTTGATCGTGCCGTTATCCCACAGGTCCTTGCGGACAAGCGCCTGTGTCGCCATCAGGTGGCCTTGGATGCCCATGACCGCGACGATGCGCATGTCAAAGCCTTGATGCGCGGCATTGAAGAAACCTGCCGTCGCCGCACCCATGCTGCCGTCGAGACGCCCGGTCGCCATCGGCGCGATCGTATCGAGCGCGCTGCGCACATTGCCGGAATCGACGTGAATGCCTTCCTTCTCGAAATAGCCTTTCCCGATGGCGATGTAGAACGGCGCCTGGCCGGTGCTTTTGACGAGTTGGATCGTCACCGTCTCCTCGGCCTGAGCTTGCGATAAGAAGGGCGCGGCGGGAACGAGCAACCCAACGAGCCACAGCCCCGCCAACCAACGCTTCACCATAATGTTCCTCCCCATGCGATTTTCGGCGACGAGCCATCATCGCATCGCCGCTGCGCCGCCTGCAAGAAAATCGCGCGCGCAACTTCAGCCGCGCCGCCGCATGATTGGCGGGATCGCCGAACGCGTGCAGGTCGCGCAGTGAATCGTCGAGATAATCGCCGGCGCGGCGGTGCCGCGACGAAGCCGGCGCGTGCGTGCGCGCTACGACCAGATCCCGGAAACGCCTGCGTACAGGCCGAGGCCAGCGGTGGCGAGCGCCACCCCAATCACCGCCCAGCGGTAAAGTCCGCGCGGGCGGTGCGCCGGCGGCAGCGCGCGGAAAGCGAGCGCGACAAGGAAGCCGAGCACCAGCGGCAGCATCAGCGCGTTCATCACCTCGACGCCGAGGTTGAGGCTGACGAGATCGGGCACCGCGGCGACGATCGCCGCGCCGCCGATCACCGCCGCCGTGTAGACGGCATAGAACCATGGGGCGTCTTGCGGGCGATGCTCGAGCGAATGCTTGTAGCCGGTGACCTCGCCGAAACCCCAGGCGCAAGCGAGCGAAACGACGATCGCTGCGACCATGCCCGCGCCGACAACGCCGAGGCCGAAGACGATCCGGCCGGCATCGGCGCCGAGGAAGGTGGTGAGCGCCGCCGCGAGATCGCCGACCGAATTGAGGCTGACGCCCGCTTCGCCTTTGGCGCCGATGGTCGCGGCGGTCGCAATGAGCACCGCCGCCATCACGAGCTGGGTGATCAGCGCGCCGATCGCCGTGTCCCAGCGTGCGCCGCTGTAATCCTCGGGCCGCAGCTTCTTGTCGGCGACCGCCGACTGCTGATAGAAAATCATCCACGGCATGATCACCGCGCCGATATTCGCCGCGACGAGATAGAGATAACCGGAATCGGTGATCGGCATGCGGATCATGCCGAGGACCAGCGCGACGCCCTCGGGCTGCGCCTTCCAGGCGATCCAGAAAAAAGCGAATTCGAAAAGGCCGAGCAGGATCGCGACCAGCTCGACACGGCGATAAGAGCCGGTCCAAACCACGACGAGCAGGAACGCGGCGACAAGCGCGAGGCTCGCCTCGCGCGGGATGCCGAAGAGCTCGCCGACGCCGGCGACACCGGAAAATTCGGTGATCAGCGCGCCGATCGCGGCGATGCCGAGACCGGCGACCGACAGCCACGCCCAGCCCTTGCCGAAGACCTGTGCGATCAGCTCGCCATGGCCCTTGCCGGTGAAGATGCCGAGCCGGACGGTCAACTCCTGCACGACATACAGCATCGGCACCAGGATCACCTGCAGCAGGAGCAGCCGGTAGCCCCATTGCAGCCCGCTTTGCCCGGCGGTGATGATGCTGCCGACATCGGTATCGGCCAGCATGACCACGAGGCCCGGCCCGACGACCGCGAGAAAGGTCTTCCAGCGCGCGAGGCTGACAGGCGAGT
>DATGLO010000523.1:0-2146 GCA_035294105.1 Allostellaceae bacterium | reverse complement strand
GCGTTCGAGGCGCCGGCGACGACGAACACGCCGACGGGGACGAAAAACCAGCCGAGCGGAATCAGTACCGATTTCAAGAACGGCACCGCGAGGCCGGTCGCGAGCGGAAAACGCGTGACATAGATCACCGCGAGGATGGCGAGGGTGGCGATCGCGATCTCGGCGAGCAGCCGCACGTTGCCGGGCACGCCCTTGTGCGAGCGGTTGGCGAGCTTGCGGTAATCGTCGAGGAAGCCGATGGCGCCGAAGCCGACGGTAACCAGCACCGTGATCCACACATAGCGGTTGCTGAGGTCGGCCCAGAGCAAGGTCGAGGTGATCACCGCCAGCAGAATGAGGGCGCCGCCCATCGTCGGCGTGCCTTTTTTGGTCAACAGGTGGCTCTCGGGGCCATCGATCCGAATCGGCTGGCCCTCGCGCTGCACCGAGCGCAACCAGGAAATGATCGGGTTGCCGGCGAGAAAGCTGATGATCAAGGAAGTGACGACCGCGCCGGCCGAGCGGAAGGTCAGATAGCGGAAAAGATTGAACGGCTCGAAATGGTCGGCGAGCGGCGCGAGAAGATGAAACAGCATGCGCTAGGCCTCCGCGCCCGAGGCTACGGATTTCGCGGCGAGCAGCCGCGCGACCAGCTGATAAAGCTTGCTGCCGTGCGAGCCTTTGATGGTGACGACGTCGCCGGCATGGAGTCGCTGCGCCAAGAGCTGCGCCAATTCGTCGACCGTGTCCGCATGCGCGCCGCGGCGGGCCGCGGGCAGCGCCCGATCGAGCGCGCGCATCTCGTTGCCGAGCGTGAAGACAAGATCGATATTGGCCGCGGCGATCGGCTCGGCGAGGCCGGCATGAAGCGGCGCGGACTCGGTCCCGAGCTCGAGCATGTCGCCCAGCACGGCGATACGGCGGCCGCCGGCGCCGGGTGCGGTGGCGCCGAGGACCGCAAACGCCGCGCGCATCGAAGCGGGGCTGGCGTTGTAGCTCTCGTCGATCAGCGTGAAGCTGCCGCCGCCGCCGAGAGACACTATATGCCGCTGCCCGCGTCCGGCCAGCGGTGCGAGAGTCCCCAGCGCTGCCGCAGCGACGCCGATATCGCCGCCGGCGGCGCGGACGGCGGCCAAGACCGCGAGGCTGTTCATGATCCAGTGGCGCCCGGGCAGGCCGAGCGAATAATCGATGACCTCTCCCATGACCGAGGCGGTGACGGTGCTGCCCGCCGCTTGAAGATCGCAAGCGACCAGCCGTACCGCCGCGTCCTGGTGTTCCCCGAACGCGATGATCCGGTCGATGCCGCGCGCGCGCGCGGCTGCGGCGAGGCGCGCGAAATGCGGATTGTCGCAATTGAGGATCGCGGCGCCGCCCGGCTCGACGGCGTTGAAGATCTCGGCTTTCGCGTCGGCGATCGCCTCGACGGATGCGAAGAAGCCGAGATGCACCGGCTCGATGGTCGTGATCACCGCGATATGCGGCCGCACCATGCGGACGAGGGCATCGATCTCGCCCGGATGATTCATGCCGAGCTCAAAGATGCCGTAAGCCGCGTCGGGCGGCAGGCGCGACAGCGAGAGCGGCACGCCCCACTGGTTGTTGAGGCTGCCGGACGAGGCGAAAGCGCTGCCCTGGGCGCCAAGCGCGGCTTTCAGCGCCTCTTTCGTCCCGGTCTTTCCGACGCTGCCGGTCACCGCGATGATGCGCGCGGCCGAGCGCGCGCGCGCCGCGCGGCCGAGCGCTTCGAGCGCCGTCTGCGTATCGCCGACCGTCAGCAGCTTCGCTTCGGGCGCGAGCTTCGGCGGTTGCTTCGCGACCACCGCTGCGGCGGCGCCGCGCGCCAGCGCACCCGCCACAAAATCATGGCCGTCGAATTTGGGGCCGATGAGCGCGACGAAGAGATCGCCGGGATCGGCCGTGCGGCTGTCGATCGAGACGCCGCTGGCGTGCCAGGCGCCATTGTTGCGGCCGCCGGTCGCCGCAGCGGCGTCTTGCGATGTCCAGAGCGCGCTCATTCGCCCGCCTCGGCAAGAATGGCGCGCACCATCGCGGCATCGTCAAAGGGCAAGACTTTGTCGCCAACGATCTGGCCGCGCTCGTGGCCTTTGCCGGCGAGCAGCATGAGGTCGCCGGGCTGGAGCAGCTTGATCGCGGCGCGGATCGC
>DATGLO010000522.1:0-3567 GCA_035294105.1 Allostellaceae bacterium | reverse complement strand
GGTCATGGCGAGCTCCACCTGCTGTGCGCCGATCACCGGCGGCGTCTGCGACAGCCGCGCCCGCAGGCCCTGGCGGAGCAGTGTCGTCAGGGCCGCATCGAGGAGCGGGCGCCAGTTGCCGTCGGACGGTGCGGCTTCGTTCAAATGAAAACGCGTCGGATCGAGAGCGATGGCGACCGGGGTCGCGATGGCGCCGGTCTTCGCATCGGTGACGAGACTCGTGGTCGTCACCTCGCCGACGGCAAAGCCGCGCAACGTCACCGGCGCGCCGCTCTTCAGCCCTCCCGCATCGCCGTCGAAGCGCACGAGATAGGGTAAGGAAACAACCAGCGGCAGCGGCGGCTCGCCTTCAATACCGGCAAAATCGCGGGTGGGTTGGCCGCTGCCCGGAACCATCTCGATCGTCGGACCGGCAAGGACCGATTTGAGCGTCGAGAGATCGGCAAGGCTCGGTTGCGCCCCTTCGAGATAGGAGCGCGTGCCCGTGTTGAGGTCCGCCTTGACATTGTCGTCGATGGATACCTTGGCAACGGCATGGCTGCGATCGGGCGCCAGAGAAACCTCGCTCACCGCTCCGACATCGATACCGCGATAGACGACCTTGGTGTCCTTCGCGCGCATATCCGCGGCGTCGGCAAAAGTTATGGTGATCGTGACGCCCGGCGTGCTCAATTCCCGCACCGCCAGCCAGCCGCAAATGCCGAGCGCCGCGATCGGTACGGACCAAATCCATCCCGGCCACCAACGCTTGCGTTCGATCGCCGCCGTGCGCGGCGGTGCCTGGTCGCCGCTCATCGGGCGCCCGCCAGGAGCGCGCCGGCCGTTACCCGCGGCCGGAACAGCCTTTGCGGCATAAAGAGGGCGGCACCTGCTCTAACCGACGACCAGTGTGGCAACAATCCGGAACTTGTGCATGGGATCGTCACGCGCCCCCGCAAGCGCCCAACAAAAGCGGATGCTTGTGAAACGTGCGGGCCGCGCGGCCGTTCCCGCGGCCGCGCCGGATTCCGGCGATTGCCCCGCGCGCGGTCGCGAGCGGCGCGGGACGCCGGCGATCAGCGGCTGCCGCCGAGGCTCTGGAGATATTGACTCGCTTGCGCCTTGGTGTCGGCGTCGGAGCCGTCCGTCGCGAGTTTTGCCAGCATCTCGCGCGCAGGACCCATCGCGCCCGTGCGCGAAAGCGCGACCGCAAGGTGGAACTGCACCGCGGGATCCCGGGGCATGCCATAGGCTGCGGCCTTGAGATAGGGCAGGCTGCCCTTGGCATCGCCCTGGGCCAGCATCACCCAGCCCAGCGTGTCCTCGACCGCCGCCGAGAGCGGGGCGAGCGCATGCGCCTTGTCGGCCACGGCGCGCGCCTTGACGTTGCCCTGCTGCAGATAGACCCAGGCGAGGTCGTTGAGCAGCACGACATCGTTCGGCGATTGCGCCAGCAGCGTCTCGAAGTCGCGCTGCGCGTCCGGCCAATCCTTCACCTGCATCTCGAAGTCCGCAAGCATCCGATGCGCGTTGTTGTCGGTCGGATGAGCGCCAACCCAGCTCTTCAGCAACGCAATGGCCTTTGGGGTGTCGCTGTTCGCGGCGAGGATCATCGCATGCTGCAGCACCACCGGCGCCTCGGGACGCGTCTTCTCGGCGGCGGCGAGCAGTGCCTCGGACTCGGCGACTTTGCCTTCGCGCGCGAGAGCCGCCGCGACCCAGAGAGTCGCGACGTTGGGATCCTGATTCGGCGCGAGCATCGATTTCGCGGCCGCTTGCGCCGCCGGCGTCCCGCCGAGCTTATATTCGACCTCGACTTCTTCGGCCTTCAGCGCCGCGTTCGCCGGATCGAGCTTGATCGCATGCAGCATCGCGTCGCGGCCGTCCTTGGGATCGTTCGCCGCGACGAGGGCCGCGGCATAGCGCTCGAACAGCACCGCCATCGTGCTGCCGACCTCGGTCGCGCGGCGATAGCTCGCGACGGCGCCCTGCATATCGCCGGTCGCGATCTGGATGCGGGCCATCAAATCGAGCACGTCGAGGTTGTTGGGGAATTGGGCGACGAGGCCCCGCATCACGTTGAGCGCGTCGTTCCAATCCTTCTGGCCGGCGTAAAGATTGGCGAGACGCAGCGACGGCAACGGATCCTTCGGCGTCGCCAAGGCCGCTTGCTTCAGCTCGTCAATCGCATCGGTGACATCGCCCTGCGAGAGCGCGATGTTCGACAGCGCGACCATGCTGCTCGCATCCGCAGGATTGCGGCGGATCAGGTCGCGATAGGTCGCGGTCGCGTTTTCCGTCCGGCCCTCCGCCAGATAGACCTCGGCGAGATTGTGCCCGGCGATCGTGAAATCGGGATGGGCGTTGTAGACGCCGGCGAAAATTTTCTCGGCGTCGGCGAAGTTTGCTTGCGCGACGCGCGCAAGGCCCAAGAGGTTCAGCGCGACGGGATTGTTGGGATTGTCGCGAACATAGGTTTCGGCGGCGGCCGCCGCTTCGTTGCTCCGCTGCGAGCGCAGATCGGCGAGGATCAGCGACGGGCCGGCGATGTTCTGGCCGCCCGCTTGCTTGAATGCCTGCTCGAGCTCTTGGATGGCGAGGTCCTTCTGGCCGGCGGCATAACGCGCCGAGGCGAGCTCGGTTTCGAAATTCGGATCGCTCGAGCCCTGCGTGCTCGCATGCGCGAGCGCGCTCGACGCCTTATCGTTCTTGCCTTGGGCAAGATAGGCGTTCGCAAGCAGCACCCAGGCGGCGTTGTCGCCCGGCGTCGCCTTGACCAGCGGCTCGAGATACTGCACCGCCATGTTCGGGTCCTTGTCGCGCAGCGCGATCTCGGCGACGAGGCGGGTGGCCATCGCGTTGTTGGGCACGCGGCCGAGGAATTTGGTCAGCGAGTCCTCGGCTTCGGCGAGCTTGCCTTGAGCGAACTCGACATCGCCGAGGAGCAGATAGCCGGCAGGAAAGTCGCGGAACTGCTGCACGAATTTCTGCAAGCGCGTATAAGCCTGATCGAGACGGTTCTGGCGCGCGTCGATCAGGGCCTGGAGATAGTTTGCCTGGAAGTTGTCGGGCAGCTCGCCGATGATTCCGTGAATCTCCTGGGCGGCGACGTCGAGTTGATCCTTGGCGATGAGCAGGTTCGCGCGATCGAGCCTCGCCGTCATGTTCTGTGGCTCGCGGCTCAGAACGTCGTTGACATAAGCGAGCGCGCCGTCGATGTCGCCGCGCGAGCGCAGCACGTCCGATTTGGCGAGCTCGGCATGGCTGTCGCGCGGCGCGATCTTGAGGGCCTGATCGATTTGCTGCTCGCCTTCCGTTCCTTTGCCCTGCACGAGAAGGAGGCGCGCCATGCCGAGCTTGGCGCCGACCGAGTTCGGATCGAGCCGCTCGGCATCGCGCATCAACGGTTCGGCCTGCGCGATCTGCTTCAAGCTGATATAGGCGTGGCCGCGATAGAGCCGCACCGCGCTTTCCTCGGCCGCCGGACGATTGCCCGCCGGAATGTCGCGCAAGAGCGCTTCGTACTTGCCGGCGCGCAGCAGGGCCTCGGCCAGAACCGGTGCGATCTTGCCTTCGTCGCCGTGGCGC
>DATGLO010000521.1:0-2629 GCA_035294105.1 Allostellaceae bacterium | reverse complement strand
CATTCGCGCCGCATCGGCGATGGCTCCAGCCGCAGCACTCGCTGCGCCGCCGCTTGTCCAGCGGCCATCGTCGTCTCGCGGCTCGTCCGCATCGTAATCCTTCGCAAGTTCGACCGCCGCCATGACGCGCGCGAGATCGGGATCGAGCGCGTCACGATGGCGCAACATCTTCTCTGCACGCACATCGATACGTCGGCGCAGCGCCCGGTCCTCGTCCACGGCGCGCATGTATTTCGCGCCTTCGCCGAACGAAACGCAAAACCAGCCGCCGTTGCCGGTGAATTTGAAGATGACGGTGCGATCGTCGAGACGAAGCTGCGGTGGATTGATGACGAGGCGGAGTGCTGTGGTACCGCCCTTAATCGAGCCTCTTCTACGCGCAGTCGCCCCCAGATATCCCTGCATAGCCCTCATTCGCGTTTTCCGTTCTATAGAACAAAGAAGGAACAAAGTCAATGGAAAAATTCGGACGAAATTGAGCCGCGACCGTCGCTGCGCTCTTATGATCACTCGACGAGGGTTTGCCGATGGACACCAAAACCGCGCGGATGCTCGCCTATTACAAAGCCTGGGCCGACGAGGTGATGTTCGACGGGGTCGCCGCCTTGCCGCCGGGCGAAGCCGAAAAAGAGCGCAAAACGCTCTTCAAGACGATCATCGGCACCCTCAACCACATCTATGTCGTCGATCTGATCTGGCAGGCGCATCTGGAGGGCCGCGACCACGGCTTCGAGGCGCGGAACGTCGTCGTCCATCCCACGCTCGCCGCGCTGCGCGCTGCGCAGGAAAAGCTCAATGATTGGATCGTCGATTGGGCGAAGGCGCAGAGCGATGCCAGCCTCGCCGAGGACGTGCCCTTCGCCTTCGTCAACGGCAACAAGGGCACGATGAAGCGCAGCGAAATCTTCCTCCATCTCGTGACGCACGGCTCGTATCACCGCGGCTGGGTCGCCGAGATGTTCTTCGAGGCGGGATCGCGCCCGCCGCAGCCGGACCTATCGGTGTTCCTCTGCGAAGCGCCGCAGGACTGGCGAAAGGCGATTTAGGGCGCCGTTATCCCCGCACCCTCGCACGCTTTGCGCGGGTCCCTCCCGACCGGGAGAGGGTCGGGTGAGGGGCTTCGTTATTTCACGGCGGGTCGTAGTAATGCATCTCGAGGAGGATGCAGCCGCCGTCGGAGCGGAAGGGGCCGTGCGCCGCGCCGGCGGGACGCACGGCGTAAGTCCAGGCGGGGAACGACTCGCCGCCTTTGCCGTTGGCGTCGTTGCCGACGGTGAGGTCGCCCTGCACCAGGAACACCTCTTCCCAATAATCGTGGACGAAGGGCGCGGTGGTGTAGACGCCGGGCTCGAAGCGCAGAAGCCGCGTGCGGCTGCCGCGATGGTTCACCTCGTCGAGCCCGCCCGAAATGATCTTCTGCTGGATACCCGGCGGATAGCCTTCGAGCGTTTCCCATCCCGTCGTCAGATCGAGGGTGTGGAATTCGTGATGCTTCTTGTTGACCGCCATCTTAAACCTCCGTCAGCCCATCACCGGCAGCACGGCAATATCGTAGCCGTGCCGGATGCGCAGATCACGCACCGGGTCTTCGAGCTCGAATTCGAAACGCGGCGCCGGACGGATGCCGCCGATCGCCGTCAAGGTGCCGCAAAACATCGCCGTGCCGTCGGCGAGGCCGCGCCCGTCGGTATAGCGCCGGATCAGCTCCTCAGGATCGCGCATCGCGGCGACCGGCCCTTCCTGATAGAGCGTGCGGCTCGCGCCGCCGCAGGCCCAAGAGCGCAGGACGAGGCGATCCCAATGCGTCTTCACGTCGTCATAGGCCCAGAGCACCGGCGCGATCGGCTTCTCGCACATCTGCTTCGAGACGGTGACATTATAGGTTTCGACCTTGCGCTCGGTATGGTCGGAGCCGACGCCGACATAGAGCCGGCCCGCATGCTGGACGAGCGCGAATTCGACTTCGCCGCTCGATTCATTTCCGGGCACCTCGATCCGCGTTGCGGTGGTGAAGCGGCTGGCGGCGACGCGATAGAAGATCGGCACGCTGGCCGGGCGCGGGACGCCGAGCTTTTCCAATTCGGCGATGTGATGCTCGACCGCCGCCTGGTCGCGCCCGGTCCAGCCGGCGATGACGGCGTGGCGAATGGCGATCGTCTCGGCGCCTTGCTTGCCGCCGATATGAACCGTGAAGGTCAGCGATGTCGCAGGCTCGCTCATCTCAATCCTGGGTCACCGCGATGCATTCCATCTCGCACAGCATGTCGTCGCTTTTGAGGGTGACGATCGCCGAGCTGCGCGCCGGCAGCGGCTCGGGAAAGAGCTTCACATATTCCTCGTTGAACGCTTTCCAATCGGCGGCGTTCTTCAAGAACACCGTCACCTTCACGACATCGGCGAGCGAGGCGCCGGCGGTCTCGAGGATCGCCGAAATATTGGCGATGCAGCGCCGCGCCTGATCGCGAATATCGCCCATCTTGCCGGTCTCGCGGTTGCGCCCGGCCTGACCCGAGGTGAAGACCATGTTGCCGATGCGGATGGCCTGGTTGAAGGGGCCGGTCGGGACCGGCGCGCGCTCGGTGCGGATCGCCTGCTTTTTCATTCGGCCCCCTCCTTGTCGATAAGCGCC
>DATGLO010000520.1:0-3600 GCA_035294105.1 Allostellaceae bacterium | reverse complement strand
GGCATAGAGCCGATCCTGCAGATGACATGCCGCGACCGCAATCGCCTCGCGCTCGAAAGCGATCTCATCGGCGCGGCGGCGCTCGGTATTCACAACCTGCTGCTCCTGACCGGCGACGATCCCAAGGCCGGCGATCAGCCGGAGACCAAGCCGGTCTTCGATTTGAGCAGCTCGGCGCTCTTGCAAATGGCCAATCGTATGCGCCGCGAGCATCAATTGCCGACCGGAACCGCGATCAAAGGCGCGCTCGATTTCGTCTTGGGCGGCGCCGATGTGCCGCTCGATCCGCCGCCGGATTGGCAGCCGAAGTCGCTTGTTGCCAAGATCGAGGCGGGCGCCGATTTCGTGCAGACGCAGTTCTGCATGGATACGAAGATCGTGCGTGCTTATGCCAAGCGTCTTCTCGATCTCGGCATCGCACAGCGCATCTCGATCCTCATCGGCGTGTGCCCCATCCCGTCGGCGCGCTCGGCGCGCTGGATGAAGGAGAAGCTCTTCGGCACGATCATCGCCGACGACATCGTCGAGCGGCTCGAGAAGGCGCAAAACCCGAAGGCCGAAGGCATCAAGCTTTGCGCCGAGCTGATCGCCGAGCTTCAGACCATTCCCGGCATCGCCGGCGCGCATGTGATGGCGCCGCAAGCGCCGTCTGCTATACCCGAGGTCATCGCCCGCTCGGGCGCCGCGGGGAAGCCGCGCGCCTAAGGTTTCGCGGGCGCAATCCTGGGAGGGATTCAATGGCCCGCTTGCCGCCGCTGAAATTCGAGGAATTGTCGGCCGAGCAGAAAAAGCTTTGGCAAGAGATCGGCGCCGTGCGCAGCGGCTCGCCGGGTGGGCCGTTTTCGATCTGGATGCGCTATCCCAAGATCGCCGAGCGCGCGCATCTCCTGGGCAACGCGGTACGGCTCGAAAGCCAGCTCGGGCGACGGCTTTTGGAGCTTGCCGTGCTGGTCGTCGCGCGGCACTGGAGCGCCGAATATGTCTTCGCCGCCCATGTACCGGCGGGACGTGAGGCGGGGCTCTCGGAAGACATCGTCGAGGCGATCCGCACCCATCGCACGCCGAACTTCGCCAAGGAAGACGAGCGCCTCGTCTACGACACGGTGCGCGAGCTGTTGGAAACGAAGCGGCTCAGCGACGAGACTTATGAACGCGCGAACGCCATGCTCGGCACCGACAAGCTGATCGAACTCGTCACTGCGGTGGGCTTCTACATGACGGCCTCGGCGACGGTGAACGCTTTCGCTGTGGGCCCGCGCCACGAGGGCAAGCGGCTGGCCTGAGTCAGCCTTCCGCTCAGCCGACCGGCATGAAGTCGTAGACGCCGACGCCTTGCACGTTGAGGAACTTGCACGCGCCACCGTCCTGGCCGTGAACGGTGTGCGCCGTTTTCGGCGGGACGGAGCAGCGCTGGCCGGGCGCCAGCACGTATTCGGGCCGCGGCGCCCGTGTCTCGACGACGACCGTGCCTTCGAGGCAGATCATCGTGTCGCCGATCTCGCTGTGATAATGCCAGGGTACGCATTGCCCTGCCGCCAAAATGAGCACCTGGACCTGCATATCGGCGCCTTCGGCAATCATCTCGCGCCCGGCGATCTCGTAGTTCCCGCGCGATCGCTTCTCCACAGCGGCCTCAGCTCAGGCGTTCGTGACCGCGATCAGATCCATCTCGATCAGGTAGCCGGGATTGGAGAGGCGCGTCACGCCGATCATAGTCGAGGTCGGCGGGAAATCCTTGTTCTCGGGGCGTTTTACCCCGGGCTCGCGCATCGCTTTCTGTAGCGCGTCGACGTCGAGGGTGAAGACGCGGCGCACGATCACATCGTCCCAGGTCGCGCCGGCGGCGGTGAGCTGGATGGTGAGCATCTTGATGATGTGCTCGTACTGCTTGCGATAATCGCCGACATGGACGGGCTGATAATTCTCGTCCGAGGGCGTCTGGCCGGCAATGAAGATGAACTTGCACGGTCCCTTCACCGTGATGACGCGCGTATAGGCCGGATGCTTGTAGAGTTCCGGCGGGTTGATGAATTCTTTTTCCATCTCCCTCTCCCTTATTGTTGCGCGGGCGGCGCGGCGGCAGGTGCCGGCGTCGTCGGCGCAGATGACGGCGCCGCGGTCCAGCTCTTGTAATCGCTATCCGAGACGGTCGGCAGCTTCTTGACGAAAGCCGCGATCGACCACAGCTCCTTGTCCTCGGCGCCGACGCGGCCGAAACTCGGCATGCCGGTCATGTTGATGCCGTTCTTCACCACCCAGAAGATTTGCTGCGCCGGCATGTCTTTGGCAACGTCTTTGAGGTCGGGCGGATCGGGGCGTAAGCCTTCGGAGAATTTCGCCCAGTCGACGCCCGGCCCGCCATGGCAATTGACGCAGCCGCGCTGATCGAAAGCGCGGGCGCCGGCTTGGATCACGGCGGGATCGTCCAAGGACATCGGCGGCTGGTCGGTCGCGTGGCGGCCGATCGAGGCGTCGCGCACCTGGCCGATCGCCCAGGCGACCGGGCCGGGATCGGGCTGCACCGCAGAGATGCTGTAATAGCCGCCGAAGAAATAGACGCCCGCGGCGATCGCGGCGAGGATGGCTAAAAATCCGATGGTGGCCAAAAAGCGCATCATTATCTCCTGTAGACGTTCTTTCACCGGCTTTGCGAGCGTCCCTCGACAGGCTCGGGATGAGGGCTAAGCAACCCAGGATATCATCTAAGGCTTCGGATTGCTTTGCCGCTGCGCTCCTCTGCATTGACGACGGTCGGGTTTAGCCCGGGCTGGCGCCGCCGGTCACCGGATGGCCGATGCCGAGCGGCTGCGCATCGATCAGCACGAAGGCGACGCGTGCCGCCTTATCACTGCGATTGACCCAGGAATGATTGGTGCCGCGCTGGATGAGAATGTCGCCGGCTTTGAGATGCACGGTGGATTGGTCCATATCCATATCGATCTCGCCCGACAGTACCAGCACGTAGTCGATGGTCTCGGTACGATGCATGGTGCCCGGCTGGTTCGCGGGAAAATCGATCACGCAAAAGCGTGTCCCGTTGGGCGGCGGCGCGGTGCCGAGAATGCGCGCGCCCATATCCTCGATCTTCTCGCCGATGCCGATGTCGACCGGCATGCGGTCGCTGCACCAGATGAGCGTCGACTTGCCGCCGCCGGGCCGGCGCGACGACTTGGCGTTGGTGGCGAAGTCGTCGATCAGCACCTTGGCGACGCCGTTCGCGTCGTGGCCGGTGATGACGCGGCGGATCGGGGGAGGTGAAGCGTCGCTCATCGGATGGTCCTTGCTGCTAAAGCCCGCGGGCGATGAAATCGGCGGCGCGCTCGGCGATCATGATCGTCGGCGCGTTGGTGTTGCCGCTGGTGACGGTCGGCATCACCGAGGCGTCGGCGACGCGCAGCCCGTCGATGCCTTTGAATTTGAGCTTCGGATCGACCACCGCGTCGGCATCCGATCCCATGCGGCAGGTGCCGACGGGATGGAACACCGTCTTCGCATATTGGCGGACGAAGTCGCTCAAGGGCGCGTCGTCGTCGGGCACGGCCTCGCCGGGCAGGTATTCGCCGATAAGCACGCGCTTCAGCGACGGTGCCTTGAGCATCT
>DATGLO010000519.1:0-4118 GCA_035294105.1 Allostellaceae bacterium | reverse complement strand
TAGCGGCGGGCCTCGGCCTCGCGTCCTTGCATGATGAGACAATCGGCGAGCCAACAGGTGCAGGCAAGGAACGCGCCCTCATCTCGAATGGTTCCACGACCACGTTCGGATCGAGGCAATGCTGTTCGACGGCGCGCCCGTGCCGAAGGACGGCGCGATCGCTCCCGATCTTTCGCGGCCGGGTCTCGGCCTCGTACTGAAAGAGCGCGATGCCGAACGATGGCGGGTGGCCTAGCGCCATGGCGCTGACGCATCGCTCGCTCGGCATCCCCGCGCTGCTCGGCGTTCTCGCTCTCGCGAGCCCGTCGCCGGGTGTCGCGCGATCGCGCGTTGCCCGACTGCGGACGCCGTTGCAGCCGCAACGCGAGGCCCAACTCGGCGCCGCCGATCGCCGGATCAACCTGGCCGCGGCGCTGCTCGCTTTGGCGGCGCTCACCGATAGCGGGATCGAGCATTATCGGGGTTCGTTCCACAACAAAGCGATGTTCATACCGCTGGGCGCGGCGGCGCTGACACTTGCGGCCAGCCTGCGCGATGTCGCGCAGCCGGTCCGCGCGGCGCGCGGCCGCGATCCCGTGGATGCAATCGCGTTCGTGACAGGAATCGTCGGTACCGGTTTTCACCTCTACAATATCGTCAAGCGGCCCGGCGGCTTTTCCTGGCTTAACCTGTTCTATTCGGCGCCGCTCGGGGCGCCGGCCGCGCTGTCGCTGGCGGGGCTGCTGCGCAAGGCTGGAGCATTCGTCGCGTCGGGCACGAAGGTCTGCGGTGTCGTGCCGAGCCGCTTGCTCGCCTGGCTCGTGTCGCTCGGCCTCATCGGCACCAGCGCCGAGGCAGGGCTGCTGCATTTCCGCGGCGCTTATCACAATCCGGCGATGCTGATACCGATCACAGCGCCGCCGCTCGCCGCGGGCCTGCTCGCACAAGCGGCCTTGCAGCCCGGCCAGCCGCATCCGACCGCGCGCCGTGCGCTCGGAGTGTTGACCGGTATCGGCCTGCTCGGCTTGGCATTCCATGCCTATGGCATCTCGCGCAACATGGGCGGCTGGCGCAACTGGTCGCAAAATATCTTGAACGGCCCGCCGCTGCCCCCGCGGTTGGGGAGATCGGCTTGCCGGCGTTTCTCAAACGCGACGGGACATGGGCCGGCGAAGGCGTCGCCGAAATCGGCAACCGCGGCGATATCGAACCGGTCTGGAGAAAAATTTCCTGCGCTCACCTGTTGCCCAGCACCTTGCGCCGTGCGCGCCATACGGGATGGCGCTACGCGCTCACCAAGACGCGCATGCGACGGCCCGCGATACAGCTGCAAGCCGCCGCCACCGGTCAACCGGCGAATTGCGCCTTGCTGTGCCGGAAGGGCGAAGCTGTTGCCGGCATCACCGCCGTCGCGGTCGAGACGACATCGGCGACCGGGCCGGCGTCGGTGGTCCGCGTGATCCAGCACGAGGAAATGACCAGCGTCGCGACCGCGCTCGCGAAGAGCCTCGGGAGCAACGGTTTCTTCGGCGTGGATTTCATCCTCTCGGAAACGGGCGAGGCCTTTTTCCTCGAAATCAACGCGCGGCCGACGCCGATCGCCTTGCTGCCCGTGGCCGGCGGCACCGATCTGATCGCGGCGTTGTTCGCGACGATGAGCGACTCGCCCGCGACAGCGCGCGAGCCGATCGCGCGCGACCTGATCGCGCTATTCCCGCAAGAGATCTCGAGCGACGCAAACAGCCCGCATCTGGCCAACGCGCATCACTATTTGCCGGCCGACGAGCCGCGCCTTATCGCGGCAGCGCGGTCGAACGATCAGCGCGTTTGGCGCGAGGGAGCCGACAGAGCTTCCGAAGAAACGGAAGCGCATCCACGATTTCCGCCCATCGGTCAGATCCTGCCCTCCTAGCGCGGGCGGCCACTCGCGGCTCGGCCAATGACCGGCTAAGCTCAGGGTCAACGGTCGCCGGGAAGGGTGCCCTGCGCGCTCTCCTTCGAACGGCCGCATTCGATGGGAGGCAGGATGCCCGATTCAACGCCCGTCATCACCGCTGTACCCCGCATTGCGCAACCGTCTCCGGCCGAGGCTGCGGAGCGCTTGGCCTTGAAGCGTCGCTTCCCGACATCGGCCGATCTCAGGGCGTATGCGAAGAAAAGGCTGCCGAACTTCGCCTATGAGTATTGCGATGGCGGCGCGGGTGGATTCGATACCGGCATCGCGCGGAACAACAACGCCTTCGACGCGATCGAGATGGTTCCGCGCTACGGTAAGGTGGTGTCGCCGCCGCCGACCACATGCGAATTGTTCGGGCGACGGTATTCGGCGCCGATCGGCATGGCCCCGGTGGGCGGACCCGGCACGGTCTATCCGGGCGCGGAAACCTTTTTGGCCAAAGCCTGCCAAGCGGCCGGCGTGCCCTATACGCTCGGCGTCTTGTCCGGCATCAGTGTCGAAGAGGCGGCGAAACTTGCGCCCGACGTCTTGTGGTTCCAGCTCTATCGCTTCGCGCGTAACGAGCACGCCATCGGCTTCGATCTGGTCAAGCGCGCCGCCGCGGCGGGCGTTCATGTCCTGATGTTGACCATGGACACGCCGATCCGTACGACGCGAACGCGCGAGGTCAAAAGCGGTATCGTTACGCCCTTCCGCCTGACCAACCGCTTGAGGCTCGATGCGTTATCCTCGCCCCATTGGACGCGCGCGCTGATGCGCAACGGCATTCCGCGCTTCGTCAATTTCCTACCTTACATGGGAGGCGATACCAGCATCGAGGCGGGCACGGCCTTTCAGCAGCGCGAAGGCGGCGGTGCATTCCAATGGGACGAGGTCGCGCGGTACCGCGATAAATGGAAAAAGCCGTTGGTGGTGAAGGGCGTGCTTCATCCCGAGGACGCCGAGAAGGCGGCGGCGCTCGGCCTCGACGGTATCGTCGTCAGCAATCACGGCGGCCGGCAGATCGACGCGCTTCCGGCGCCGATCGATACCTTACCGGCGATCGCTTCAGCGGTCGGCAAAAGAATGACGATCATCTACGACAGCGGCGTGCGAACGGGCGTCGACGTCGCGCGGGCGATCGCGCTCGGCGCCGACGGCGCTTTGGCTGGCAAGGCTTTCCTCTGGAGCCTCGGCGCTTTGGGCGGGAAGGGACCCGGACATTTGATCCGTATCTTCATCGACGAGCTCTCCTCGACGCTCGGTCAGCTCGGCTGTCCGACGGTTCGCGAGCTGCGCAACGTGCCGGTTCGCCATCCCGGCGCCTATCGCGCCGAGGATTTTCTCGCCCGCGCCTGACAGGAGGCGCTTGCATCGGAGCGGCTGCCGGCAAGCGCCGTCAGCTTCCGGCGGTTGGCGCCCGCGAAAATCGGCGCGATATCGCCGGGATCGATAGGGTCGGCCGGACCGGCAATTCCGAGGCTGAATATCGCAACGGCTTGGCCGGAATAGGTATAGCCTGTGCTTTGCGGAACGAAGCCAAGGCTGCGATACAGCCGGACTGCCGCGGCGCTCCATGGCGTGTCCGCGCTCGTCCATAGACGCAACGCGTGATGACCCCGGCGTTGTGCCTCGTCGATGGTCGCGCAAAGGACAGCGCGACCCAGCCCGCGACCGCGCCAGCGCGGATCGACGCCGTACCCAACCGAGCCACGCCTCGCGCGGCCGCTTTCGAAACACGTAAAGCCCGCTCAACCCGATGCAGGCCCCCTCCTGCGCGAGCGCGATCGCAAGGTCGTAGGTGAGATCGCTTATCTCTTCCTCGCCGCGACGCGGCTGCACCGAGCCGGACGATAGCGATGCAAGATAGCTGCGAAAAATCGTGCCGCTTTCGCGCGGGAATATCCGCATCACGAGGCGCTGCGCCGTCAAGAGATTGCGCCAAGCGAGAGGGACCAACTCGACGGCCGTTTCGTTCATTCGCTGAGCATCTCGACCGCGCTTGGCCGGAAACCGCAGGCCGAAAAGAATCGGCGCGCGGGATCGTTGACGGCGGCGGTTTCGAGGCGAATCTGCCCGATATCGATGGCGTGGAAGCCGTCGATCAGCGCACGCAAAACCTCGCGACCGACGCCGTATCGTCGCCAATCCGCATCGACCCAGAAATCGCGAATGAATCCGTAGGTCGCGGGCTCGAAGATCG
>DATGLO010000518.1:0-10864 GCA_035294105.1 Allostellaceae bacterium | reverse complement strand
CTCGCCATCTATGTCTGGGCGACGCCCTATCGCGAAGTGAAGCTGCTGCGCCAAGGCAACGTCGCCGCGGCGATCTCGCTCTCGGGCCAGATGCTAGCCCTCGCCATTCCCTTGGGCGCGATGCTGGCGCATAGCGTCAATCTCGCCGATATCGCGCTCTGGGGCATCGTCACCGTGATCCTGCAGCTCGTCGCCTTCGCCGCCGTGGCGATCGTCGTGCGCCGGCTGCCGCAGGAGATCGAGCGCGGCGAGATCGCGCCAGCGCTGGTGCTGGCGACGGCGCAGATCGTCGCCGGTATCTTCAACGCGGCGGCGATGTCGGGCTGAGCCGCGATGAAGTGGTATTGGCGGCTGATCCTCAGCTTCCTGCTGCTGATGGCGTTCCAGCTTTTCCTCGACAGCTTTTCCGAATTCTCGAGCGATGACGACGAGGATCAGCCGCCGCTGCCGATGCCCACCGATCGCGTGCGCCGGCCGTTGCCCCTGCCGAGCGCGGACGATCCGCTCTCCACGGTCGAGGACCCGCCGCTCGGCGCCGGCGAATTCTCTTACGGCACCTCGTTCCCGATCGCGCCCGGTCTCTGGCTGACCGCGCGCCATGTCGCGAACGACAGTTGCTCCCATGTCTATTTGCTGGTGGACGGCCGCCGCGTCGGCGCGAGCCTCGCCTATGTCCATCCCCAATCCGACCTCACGGTGCTGAAGACGGAAGCGGTGAACGGGCCGGCGCTGGCGCTCGAAGACGCGCCGCTCGAAGAGACGGACACCGGCTACACTTTCGGCTTTCCCGGCGGCAAGCTCGGCGCGACCGAGGACGAGCTCTTGGGACGCGCGCGGATGTCGGTCACCGGCGTGACCAACGGCACCGGGCCGTCGCTCACCTGGGTGGAGACGCAACGCTTTCCGGAGAGCCTCAAATCGCTGGGCGGGATGAGCGGCGGGCCGATGCTCGACCAAAACGGCAAGATCGTCGGCGTCATGGTCGCGGCCTCGCGGCGCCGCGGCCGCATCGATACCGTCGCGCCGGAGGTGCTGCTCGCCACCGCGAAATCCTATGCCGGCGATGTGACGAGCGCCGCCGCGGCGAGCGAGATCGCCGGGCAGACGGTCGCGCTCGACACCGCCGTCGAGGCGTTCAGCCGCAACAACCAGATCGCGAAGACCTATTGCCTGCCGCTCGGCATCTCGGCCGAACAGGTACAGGGCTTACCGCGTTAGCGATCGCCGAAGAGCCGGAGCGCGGCGCCGACCGCATGGCCGAGCGCCCATGGCACGGCTCTGTCATAAATCGCGGCGATCGCGCCGATGCCGAGCGCGACGACGGCGTCGAACGAGATCGTGGCAGGAGCGCGCGAGGTCATGTGCCCTTATGCGCCGCGCGCGCGGCGCGCAGCAAGGCAAAGCTCACGGCGACAGCTCTTCGAGGACGCGGCGTTTCGTCTCTTCGCCGACGAACCAGACAACACAGGCGGCGAAGGTCGCGACCAGCGCGAACATGGCGAAGACGATCGCCATGTTGACGCCCGCCGCCAGCAAAGCGCCGACGATCACCGGCGCGAGGGCGCTGCCGAGCCGATTGAGGCTGCTGGCGGTCGCGGTCGCCCAAGCGCGCATCCGCGTCGGATAAAGCTCGGGCGTATAAAGATAGACGCCGAGTCCGTTGGTGCCGCTGCCGGTGATCATGACGATGCCGCAGACCGCCAGCGCCAGCCAGCCATGGAGGCCGAGAACGGCGGTCGCGATCACGCCCATGATCGCGCCGATCGCGGCAAGCGCGAAGGCGCCGGCGAACCATGGCCGGCGGCCATGCTTGTCGACGGAGACGGCGACGAAGTAGCAGGTGATGAGCTGAATGAAGCCGCTCAAGATGCTGATCTTCAGCGCCCCCGCCGTCGACAGCCCGCCGATCTTCACATAAAGCGTCGGCGCCCAGGAATTGAAGCCGTTGGAGACGAAATAGGAGCAGAACCACATCGTCCAGACGACGAAGGTGCGCTTGGCATAAATGCCGCGGAAGAGCTCGAGGAAGCGGGTGCGCTCCGCCTTGACCGTGACACGCGCCGCCGGCAGCAGCTTCTTGCCGCGGCGCTTCGCCTCGTTTTCCATCGCCTCGACCACGGCCTGTGCCTCGGGCAGCCTGCCTTTCGCGGCGAGCCAGCGCGGCGATTCCGGCAGCTTCAGTGCCGCGATCAGCGCGCCGATCAGCGGCAAGGCGCCGACCGCGAACACGACGCGCCAGCCGAGCGCGGGACCGAAGAAGGTCAGGCAGGCGAGCGAAACCACCGGCGCGAGGAAAATGCCCCAGACGAAGATCGTCTCGTAGACCATGATGAAAAGACCGCGCGCGCTGCCGCGGACGAATTCCGTAAAGAGCGCGGCCGCAACCGGCACTTCGGCGCCGAGGCCGACGCCTTGGATGATGCGCGCCGCCATGATCTCGTTGACGGATTGCGCGAGCGCGGCGCCGAGCGAGCACAGGCCGAAGATCGTCAGCGCCGAGACGAAGGCCCATTTGCGGCCGATGCGCTCGCCGATATAGCCGAAGGCGATCGCGCCGAAGAACTGGCCGACGAAGGCCGAGCTGATCAACGCGCCGCCGGTTTTGTAATCGAGGCTGAAAGTGGCGACGATCATGGTCATCGCCGCGCCGATGCTCAGCGAATCGAAGGCATCGAACAGCGTGCCGGCGCCGAGAATGCTCGCGATGCGCCAATGCGACGGCAAGAAGGGCAAGGCGTCGATCCGCGTCGAAATCTCGTCGGCGGTCGCGGTGGCGACGGCAACGTCGGCGGTGATGTCGGTGGCGGCCATGTTCCCTCCCCGTTGGCGCGGGCCGCGTCGCGCTGCGCGGCTTCGGCTTCATTGCAGCATGAAGATTTATGACGCGCTTGGCAATGGCGCGCCGCGCGCGCGGCTAGAGCAAGCGGTCGAGCGCGATCGGGCCGCCGCCGGCGCAAGCGAAATAGAGCGCGACCAGGCCCCAGAGCGCCGGATATTCCATGCCGAGCTTGTTCCAGAAATAGCCGTCGAAGCGCAGGTGATCGTAGGCCGCGCCGAGGAAGAACAGAAAGATCAGCGCGCCGGCGAGCCGCGTGACAAGGCCCAGCGCCAAAGCCGGCCCGGCGACGAATTCGACGAGCGCGACATAGATCACCCAATAGCGGCCGGGCCGGAAACCCGAGCGCTCGAGCCCGGTCGCGAGCGCCGCGGGGGTCAGGATGCGCGAGCCGGTATCGGGGAACCAGCCGAAGAAGCAGCGCATGGCATGCGGCAGCAGCGCGAGGCCGCACCAGACGCGCAGCAGCGCCTCGGCCCAGGGCGTCAGCGACGCGGTGAAAGCAAAATCCATCGCGCCATTATAGAAGCCGGGGGCGCGACCGACAGCGCTCGATCGGGCGCCAAGACATGCGTCACCCCGGCGCGCGGTTTTGCGTCGCCGGGGTGACGGGCTCTCCTGGCGAAACTTTAGGTTAGGATCTTGCGGATGTCGTCCGAGCGGATCAGCAACAGCCAGCGCAGCGCGTGATAAAGCGCGAAGGACGCGGCGAATGTGCCGACGAGGGCGAAACCCAAGGCGACATCCTGATGCGTTGCCGCGGCATAGAGCGTCGCCCCGGTCGGCGCCACCGTCGCGAGCACGCCGGTCGCGACCGCATAGCTTGCGCTGCGCCGCTCGTGCCGGATCGCGGCGAGCAGGTCGGCGTCGAGCTCTTCGCGCTCCAAGAGCGCGCGGTCGGCGATGCGCCGCGCTTCGCTATTGGCGCGCAGCCGATTGCCCGGCAATTCGGTGATCTGCGGCGACTCGCCGGCCGGCCGTGCGGGCGCGGCGCGGTCGGCGAGCGCGACGATGCGCTGCGTGAGCGGCTCCGCAGCCGCTTGCGATTCGTTTGGCGCGTTGCGGCGCCACCAATAGAGCGCGTCCAAATTCCCGGCCGCGCGCGTCTCGACCAAGTCGAGATGGGCCATGCTTCTCCTCCGATACCCGTGCCGGCGTTCGCGCCGGCGCTTGTCCGTCGCAAGCTTTGCAATGGCCGAGCCAGTCGCGGATTTTCAAACACTTGGAAGGTTTGCCGGCAGCGGCAATACCGCCGCTGTAAAGAACATCGGCATTGTTTCCTGTGCTCGGCCTCGATTAATCTTAATGAAGATTAACGGAGGCACATCCATGAGCGATCGCAGGCCGCTGGTTTTCGCCCTTACCGTCGGCGCCCTGGCGCTGTCGGCCAACGGCGCCGCGCTGTTGATCGCGGTCTCGCCCGCGGCGCCGCCGCAAGCCGCGGCTTTCGGCATCATCGGCCTCACCGCCGCGTTCATCGGCCTTATCACCACGATCCTCTGGGCATGCCGGCGCGACGAGCCGAAGCCGCAAAAGAAGCGCGGCCGCGTGTTCACCCCCTGGGTCCCGCCCGCGGACGATGGCGAAGCCTATCTCCTGCCCGAGCCCGGGCGGCATTCGGCGCTGGCGCTCGCCGCCGCGCCCCGCGCATCGATGACATCGCCGGCGCCCGCGCCGCCGGCGCCGGTTGCGGCACCGGTCGCGGCGCCGGTGAAAACCGAGGCGCAGGTCATCAATCTGCAGGATTGGCTGAAGGCGCATCGCCCGCAGCACGTTCTCGCTTAAAGCTTTCAGCGCGGGCCCATCACCGTAGCGATCAGCGCGCCGGCCTCGGCCGGATCGAACGGCTTGTCCGTCATCAAGCGGCGAAAGAAAACCGCGCCGAGCAGCGCCTGCGCCGCAAGCTCGGCATCGAGATGCGGCGGGAAATCGCCACTGGCAATGCCCGCGGCGATCAACGCCACCGTCGGCTTGCGCGCTTCGGCCTGGAAGCGGTGATGGAAGCGGCGTATTGCCGGATCGCGCTCCGCCGCATCGATCAGCGCCGGCAGGCATACGCCGAACGGCGAATCCGCCGCCACATCGGCGACGTGGCGCAAGATGCGCTTGAGCTTCTCGCGCGGCGTGCCGGTGACGAGCTCGGGATCGCGCTCCTCCTGCAACTGGCGGAAGGCGTCGGCTATGAGCGCCAGCTTGTCGGGCCAGTGGCGATAGATCGTCGCTTTGCCGACGCCGGCGCGCGCGGCAACGGATTCGATCGTGAAGGCGCCGTAGCCGGCATCGCCGAGCTCCTCGAGCGCGGCGGCGAGAATCACCTGCCGCGAGCGCGCAATACGCGGATCGGGCCGCGGATCGGCGGCGCGCTTGGCTGCTGCCGCCATCAGCCTTTGTTGCCGCCCCAACTGCCGCTGCCGCCCGAGCCGGGCGCGCGATAGGCGGCGCTGTTGGGCTGGAACAGCTCGACCAGATTGCCCGACGGATCTTCGAGCAGGATCTGCTTGCCGCCGGTGCCCTGCACGACCTCGTTGCGGAAGCGCGCCTGGGCGGCTTTGAGCTTGGCGATCGTCGCGTCGAGATCGTCGACGACGAGGTGGATGCGATTCCAGCCGCCGGGCGTCTGCTGCTCGCCCGACGGCATCGCCGCGCCGCCGCCCGCGCCCTGGCCCGAGGGCTGCGTCAAATAAATATGCAGATCGCCGCGCGAGATCTCGGCAAAAGGCGGCGCCGGATGCATTTCGAGCTTGAAGCCGAGTTGCTCGGTGTAGAAGGCGATCGACGCCTTCACGTCGTTGACGATGTAACGGACACAGGCGGCCATGGCGCGCTCCCTTTGGCTGGGGCGGGGCCGAGAACTTATAGAACGTCTCCGTTTCGCTACGAAACGTCAACGTTTCATAATCGAGCCGCGGGCCTTGGAAAATGGGGTCAGAGTCGATTTTCTGCAGGAAAATGGGGAAATGGGGTCAGAGTCGATTTTCTGCGGCCGCGCAATTAAATCTACTCTGACCCCAATTATCGGCGAGTAAATAGGGTCAGAGTTGAATTCTTCGCGGCGCATCCATAGCGTGGCTGCGGTTCGCCCCTCGGAGCACCTTTCGATGCCGCGGCTCGGCCGCTATTTCCCGCCCGACCAGCCGCTGCATCTCATCCAGCGCGGCAACAACCGCGCGCCGATCTTCTTTTGCGACGAGGATTACCTGCGCTATCGCCGCTGGCTTGCCGAGGCCGCGGCGGAATACGGCTGCGCGATCCACGCCTATGTGCTGATGACCAATCACGTGCATCTGCTCGTGACGCCGAGGGCGGCCGAGAGCCTGCCGCGGGCGATGCAGTCGCTCGGCCGCCGCTATGTGCGCTACGTCAACGCCGCCTATCGCCGGAGCGGCACGCTGTGGGAAGGCCGCTATCGCGCCGCGCCGATCGACAGCGACGCGTATTTCCTCGCCTGCTGCCGCTATATCGAGCTCAACCCGGTGTGCGCGCGCATGACCCGGCACCCGCGCGACTATCGGTGGTCGAGCTACGCCGCGCATGCTGCCGGCGCCGCCGACCCGCTCGTCGCCGAGCATCCGCTCTATCGCGCGCTCGGCCGCAGCGCCGCCGAGCGGCAAAAGGAATATCGCGCGCTGTTTCGCGCGGCGCTCGACGAGGCGTTCCTCGATGCGATGCGCGCCGCGACGAATGGCGGCTGGGCGATGGGCGGCGAGCGCTTCAAGCGCAAGGTCGCGAAGGCCGCGGGCCGGCGCGCCGCGCCGCTGCCGAAAGGCCGGCCGGCGAAAGAGACGGCCGACCAGCGGCAAATAAATCTACTCTGACCCCATTTATCACTCTGACCCCATTTAAATCCACTCCGACCCCAATTAAGGCCGGTTAACCCTGCGGCGCGCGCGGGCGGAGGGTGGCGGCTTCTCATCCTTTATTAAGCTTCATCGCTAAAAATGAATGCGATCATGAGCGAGGATCGCGCCAACGCTTCGTCTTCCGCGCCCGCCGCCGCTGCGGCGAGCGAGGCGCCGAAGAATCCCGGCCGCCGGCTTATTCTCGGCGGCATTCCCGTCGCCGTGACCCTCGCCAGCAAGCCGGCGCTCGCCATGACCGGGCAATGCTCGGTCTCGAACGCGCTCTCGGGCAATCTTTCGCATCCGCTGCCGAGCGGCGTCAATTGCGGGATGACGCCGCAGACCTGGCTCGATCTCGCCGGCACCAATCAGCTCTGGCCGCGCACCGGCATGTGGCCGCAGACGAATTTTTCGACCGCGTGCGGCTCGCCCGGCTTCGGCAACGTCTGGCAATGCGGCTCGCAATCGCTGCTGTCGGCGTTGCAAGGCAGCCTCACGGTGCAATGCAAGATCAACAATGTCGAGACCTCGCTCAGCGCCCAGCTCTTCGGCGAGCAGGTAGCGGCCGGCTTGCTCAACGCCGCGGCGTTCTCGCCGAACAACTATCCGAAGAGCCTCGACGAAGTGCAATCGCTGGTGCTCGCGATCTGGGCGGCGAAGCCCACCAGCCGAAGCCAGGCGCAAAGCCTTTTGGACAGCGTCACCAACACGCTTTCCGCGCTCAACATCAACACCTGAGCGGCGGCGATGTCGGACATCGCCCCCCGGCAGCGCATCCCTTCCTGCGTGCAGTGGCGCGATTGGGACGGCGAGATCGTCGCTTATAACGACCGCACCGGCGACACGCATCATTTCGCCGATCTCGCGGCCTGGCTCTTCCGCAAGCTCGCCGCGGCGCCGGCCAGCGCCGAGGCCATCGCCGACGCGGCCGCCGGCGAGATCGAGCTGCCGGCGCGCATCGATCGCGGCGCCGCCATCGCGCGCACGCTCGAGCTTTTCGCGCGGCTCGATCTTCTCGAACCCGCCGGTTCGTGAAGACACGCCCCGTGAGCACGCTCGCTTTGCGCTTCGGCCCGTTTGCGGCGTCTTTGGAGACGCCCTTTGCCGCGCTGGTCGACGGCTTGAAGCGGCTTTATCCGCCGCGCTCGTTCATTCCAGCCGCCGATGCGTTCTACGATTTTCGCGTCGCGATCGCGCCGGGCCGCGGCGCGCATCGCTGGCTCAAGCCGCAAGCGCGCTTTTTGCTCGACGGCGAGAGTCCGTTCAAGCCGCTGCCCGCCGATCAAGCGCTGCCGATGTTCGAATGGGGCCTCAACTACGCGATCGCGGCGCAGGCGCATCAGTATCTCGTCGTCCATGCGGCGGCGATCGAGCGCAACGGCAAGGTCGCGATCCTGCCCGGCGCGCCCGGCGCCGGCAAGTCGACACTGACCGCGGCGCTGGTGCAGCGCGGCTGGCGCTTGCTCTCGGACGAGCTCGCGCTCATCCGTCCGCAAGATGCGCAGGTCGTACCGCTGGCGCGGCCGATCAACTTGAAGAACGGCTCGATCGCGCTGATGCGCGCCTACGCGCCGGACGCCGTGTTCAGCGCCGAGACGCACGACACGGCGAAAGGCACGGTCGCGCTGATGCGCGCGCCCGCGAGCAGCATCGCGCGCAGCGAGGAAGCGGCGCCGATCGGCTGGATCGTCTTTCCGCGCTGGCAAAAAGACGCGGCGCCGCGGCTCGAGCCGTGGTCGCGCGCCGCGGGGCTGATGGAGATCGCGCATAACGCGATGAATTACAGCGTGCATGGCGGCGCGGGCTTCGCGCTGCTCGCCGATATTTTCGCGCGCGCCGGTTGCTATCGCTTCGTTTATTGCAAGCTCGACCATGCCGTCGCGGCCTTCGCAGGCTTAGCGGCGTAATTCGCGCGCCATTGCTCTTGGCAACCGCTTGCGGATTGCCGGGCCGTCACAACATTGCCCAATTTGCCTGCTTTGCTTACCCATCCGTTGCACAAGCAAGGCAATCCGATTCGAAAATGGCGGAAGGAGAGAGCCGGGCGGCGTCTTACCGCGATCAAGCGAAGCAAATTCGTGCGCTGGTGAACCTCGTCATCCATCCCGAGGTGAAGACGGAATTGCTCGAACTGGCCGATCAATTCGAGCGCCTGGCCGACGAGGCCGAGCGCCACGCGCGCGCATAAGAAAAGCTTAGCGCCCTAAAAAAGGGCCCTGCGCTGCCCCCGAAATCGATTCCCTCGAGGGTATCGACTATTTCCAGACGGGCGCGCCGAGATAGATTTCGGACGGATCGGTCGCCGCGCCCGCCGTGGCGCCGACCGCGCCACCGGCCAAGGCGCCGATCATGGGGGCGCCGAACAGGGCACCGACGATCGCGCCGCCGCCGGCGCCGAAACCGGCGCCGCTCAGCGCACGGTCGGTCGGTGTCTGGCCGCAAGCCGCCAACAGCAGCGCTGCCCCGAAAGCCAAAGCCGTCGATAGACGCATGGGAAGGCTCCCCTCTCAGTGTTGCAGAGGAGCCTATACAAAGAATCGATTGTTTACAAGAACTTCTAATCGATTCCTGAAAATGTCAGCGAACACTGTAAGTTAGTGATTTGATTCACATAAACAGCTTCTCGCCTTTTATGTCCTTATAGATGTCGGCGACGTAATCGCCATAGCCGTTATAGAGCAGGGTCGGCACCCGCTCGTCGGTGCCCAATACCCGTTCGGTGGCCTGGCTCCAGCGGGGATGCGGCACCGCGGGATTGACGTTCGCCCAGAAACCGTATTCGTCGGGCCCGGTCTTCGCCCAGAAGGTCACCGGCCGCTTGTCGGTGAAGGTGAACTTCACGATCGATTTGATCGACTTGAAGCCGTATTTCCACGGAACGACCAGGCGAATCGGCGCGCCGTCCTGCTTCGGCATCGGCTTGCCGTACATGCCGGTGCCGATGAAAGCGAGCTCGTTGGTCGCCTCGGCCATGGTGAGGCCTTCGACATAGGGCCAGGGATACCAGAACATCTTCTGCCCCGGCGCCATCGACGCATCCTTGAAGGTGGTCATCACGAGGTAGGTCGCGCTCGACGTCGGCTTCGCCATATCGACCAGCGCCTTCAGCGCAAAGCCCGACCACGGCACCGACATCGACCAGGCTTCGACGCAGCGATGGCGGTAGAGCCGCTCTTCCAAGGGCATCTGCTTCAACAGATCGTCGATGCCGATGGTGATCGGCTTCTCGACCATGCCGTCGATCGCGATCGTCCACGGCCGGATCTTCAGCTGCTGCGCGGCGTCGGCGAGGTCCTTATCCTCGCTGTATTCGTAGAAGTTGTTGTAGTACTCGGAATACTTGGCATCGGTGATCGGCCGGTCGAGCGTGTATTTGTCGTTGCGCTTGAAGGGATAAAGAGCCGCCGAGGGATCCGCTTCCGCGGCGGGCGCCGCGGCGAAGGCGTCGCGGATCGGCCCGGCGGCGGCGGTCGCGGCAATCAACGAGCCGAAACCCATCGCCTTCACCAATTCGCGCCGGTTGAGGAACACCTTCTCGGGCGTCGCCTCGCTCTCGCGCATTTCCCAGCCGCGTTTCACCTTCAACAGCATGACCGCTCTCCTTTGCCGCTACCCTAGAGCGGCATCCCGCCCCCGCAACTCAAAGAAACGCGAGCGGCAATTCTAATGAAATATACGAAGAGAAGACGGAAAAGGTTACAGCGCGCCCTCACCCTCCCGCTCCCCTGACGGGGAGAGGGGTTATCGCATCGCTTTCGCTAGCCCCTCTCCCGCTCGCGGGAGAGGGATTCTTGGCCGCATCATGGCGATTACTGCGCCGCTTCGCCCGCGCGGAGCTGCAGCACTTTCTCGGCGAGCTTGCCGGTGAGCTCTTGCAGGTGATCGAACTTCGCGGCGTAAGTGCCGACGCCCAAGGTCACCGAGCGCAGCTCGACGATGAGGTCGTGCAGCTCCGGCATCGGCATGTTCGCTTCGACCTGGTCCCAGCCGTCCCAGCCTTCCTTGCCGTCGAAGCCGAGGATCTGCCCGCGCCGGCCCGAGACGATGCGCTGCACCCGCGAGGTGAAGGCGTTCGGCACCGAGATCGAGACGTGGCAGATCGGCTCCAGCAGCACCGGATTGCATTTCGGCATCGCCTCGCTCATCGCCTGGCGCGCCACGGTCTTGAACGCCTGATCCGAGCTGTCGA
>DATGLO010000517.1:0-7952 GCA_035294105.1 Allostellaceae bacterium | reverse complement strand
AATTCGCTGATGCTCGCTTATAACTATGTCGGGCGACAGCACATGATGTTCGGCACCGACTATCCCTACACCAATCACGGCCCCGAGCATGTCGAGACGCTGCCGATCAGCGCCGAGGACAAGGAGCTGATGCTCGCGGGCAACGCCGAGCGGGTGTTCGGGCTCGCCTGAGGCCTAGCGATCGTCGCTGTTTTCCAGCAGGTCGTCGAGCAGACCGCCCAGGAGCCGCATGCGCTCCGCGCCGAGCTGGCCGAAATAGCGCTCTTCGGTCTCGGCCCAGAGCGGCCGCGCGCGGGCGAGCGCCTGATGACCGGCGCTCGTCAGGTCGACGCGCTTTGCCTTGGCGACGGTCGGGTGCGCGTCGCGGGCGATAAGGCCTTTCTGCGCGAGCAGCGCCAGCACTTTCGAGATCATCACCCGGTCGAAAAGCGTGAAATTGGCGAGCCGTGCCTGCGACGGCACTTCGCCCGCGCGTTCGAGCCAATCGATTGTCGCGAGGAGGATGAATTGGAGATGCGTCAGGCCCACCGGTTGCAGCGCTTTCTCGAGCCGCCGTTGCCAGCGTTGCGCCACATGCACCGACTTGAAGCCGAAGCTCGCATGGCCCAGCGGATAGCCGCGGTGTAGCGGCGGCGTCGGTGCGGCGGATTTCTTCTTGGCGCTCAGGCTTTATCTTTCAGGCTTGGCCTTGGTGAGGACGTAATTCTTGGGCTCGAGCTCGGCGAGGTATTCGCCGAAGGACATCGGCGAATATTTCGGCGGGTTGTCGGGGCTCTGGCAGGTCGGCAGGCAGGCGAGCTTCACATCGGCGCGCGGCCCGAAGAAGAACGGGATCGAATAACGCACCTCGCCGGTCTTGTTGATGACGCGGTGCGGCGCCGAGCGCCAGCGGTCGTTGGTCCAGCGCCGGCACATATCGGCGTTATTGACGAGGAAGTGGCCTTCGAGCGCGGGCGCCTCGATCCAGTCTCCGGCGCGGGTCAGGATTTCGAGCCCCGGCTTCTTCGCCTGGGCGAGATAGGTGCAGTAGCCGTAATCGGTATGCGGGCCGATGCCGTACTGGCCTTCCTTGGCCGGATCGCGCGGCGGATAACAGAGCAGGCGCAAGGTCTCGCCGCTCGGCTTGAAGGCGTCGTGATCGATGAGCGTGTTCGGCGGCAGACCGAGCGCGACGGCGTGGACAGCCAGCATCTTCATGCCGAGCGCCGACATCGCGCCGTAATATTCGAGGCAGGTCTCGCGGAAACCCGGCAGGTCTTTCGGCCAACGATTGTCGAGCACCCAGGGCTTTTTCGCCAAGCGATCGGGATGGTCCGGCGCGAATTCGCGTTTGATATAGAAGGACGCACTGGCGTCGGGATAGGTGCTCTTCGCATAGACCGAGGTGTTTTGCGTCTGGCCGCCCAAGGGCAGATAGCCGATCACCTTGCCGATCGCCTGCACTTCGAGCTTCTTCTCGAGCGGCAGCTCGTGAAAGCGCTGCGTCTCGGCGAAAACGCGATCGATGAGAGATTGCGGGATGCCGTGATTGCCGATGAAATAGAAGCCGAGACTTTCGGCTGCCGCGCCGATCGCCTTCGCGGTGGCTTCGAGTGCGCCAGGTTCGCCGGCGAGATAAGGCCCGATATCGATCACCGGGATCTGCATATCGGATCGCGCTTCGAGAACGCTTTGCAGCTCGGCCATGGTTTTTGCTCCGCGACTGAAACGCTAGAGACGCAGCCTGGGCGAGTCAATCGCGCCATGTTTTCGGCCGACGGGCTTCGTGCTAGGAAGGGACGACAATCGGAGGTGCCATGACGCCACCTTTCAAAGCCGACATCGTCGGCCCGGTCGCGCTGCAGAAAGCGCGACGGCATCGAAGCGAAGGGCGGGCTCGCGGTCAAATTCCACAACGAAGGCGGCGATATCGAATTCTCGCCGCCGCGTTTCGAGGTTCACGGCAAGATGAAACGCTCGCGCGGCCTTGCCGTCGAGGATTTTGCCGAGCTCAAGGGCGTCGCCGAGAGAAACGGCCTCGCGCCGAAGCAGCCGATCCCGTCGCCGACCTTGGTTCACATGCGCGGCGGCCGCGCCGCCATCGACGGCGCGGTCTATCCCGACATGGACTCCTTCGTCGCCGATCTCGTCGCCGTCTATCGCGCCGAGATCGAGGCGCCTCGACGCGGGCTGCCGAGAAAGTCGCTGTGCTCGGCCTCGTCACCACCAAGAAGCCGCAGCTCGAAAGCAAAGACGAGCTCAAGCGGCGCATCGAGGAAGCGGCGAGAGTGGTGTGTAGCGGCCTTCCTTGCCGCGTCTCTTGCAGGCGCGGCACTCGGTCGAGAGCGCTCGGCAACCTTGGTGGTTTATGCCGGCTGCTTCTCGGTTTCGGCGATCGCGTTAGCGGCGGCATTATTCGATCTGTTGGCGCCAGCCGCTCCATCCTCCGTGGTGTTGCCGCTGGGGCTTCCATGGATCGGCATGCATTTTCGCGGCGATGCGTTGGCAACGTTCTTCCTTATCGTCGTGAACCTCGGCGGTACCGGCGCCAGCTTCTATGCGCTCGGCTATGGCAAGCATGAAGACGCGCCGCATCGCGTACTGCCTTTCTATCCGCTGTTCCTCGCCGGGATGACGCTTGTCGTACTCGCGGACGACGCGTTCACCTTTCTCCTGTGTTGGGAAGTGATGTCGCTGACCTCCTGGGCGCTGGTGATGGCGCATCATCGGGAGGCCGGTAACGCCCGGGCCGGCTACGTCTATCTCGTGATGGCGAGCTTTGGCACGTTGGCGTTGCTGTTGGCCTTCGGATTGCTGGCCGGCCCCGGCGGGGCCTATGGCTTCGCAGCGATGCGCGCCGGTGCGCATGGACCGGCGATGGCGGCGCTGGTGTAGAGCCTCGCGCTGCTCGGCGCCGGGTCGAAAGCCGGTATCGTGCCGCTGCATGTGTGGCTGCCGCTCGCCCATCCCGCAGCGCCGAGCCACGTCTCCGGCTTGATGAGCGGCGTTATGACCAAGGTTGCGGTCTACGCCTTCATCCGCATTGTTTTCGATCTTCTCAACGCGCCGAGCTGGTGGGCGAGCATGACCGTGCTCGCGCTCGCTGCGGCGACGGCGCTGCTCGGGGTCCTCTACGCGCTGATGCAGCACGATTTGAAGCGTCTGCTCGCCTATCACACGGTCGAGAATATCGGCATCATCTTCATCGGCCTCGGCCTTGCGCTCGGCTTCCGCGCCGCCGGCATGAATGCCGCTGCCGCATTGGCGCTGACCGCCGCGCTGTTCCATGTCTTCAACCACTCGCTCTTCAAGAGCCTATTGTTCTTCGGCAGCGGCGCGGTGCTTACCGCGACCGGCGAGCGCGACATGGAAAAGCTCGGCGGGCTCATCCACAAGATGCCTTTGGCGAGCTTTGCGTTTCTTGTCGGCTGCGTTGCCATCTCCGCGTTGCCGCCGCTCAACGGCTTCGTCTCGGAATGGCTGACCTTCCAGGCGATCCTGCTTAGCCCGGCGCTGCCCCAATGGGGATTGAAAATATTGATCCCCGGTGTCGGGGCGGTGCTCGCGCTTTCCGCCGCGCTCGCCGCGGCGTGCTTCGTCAAGGCCTTCGGCGTCACCTTCCTCGGCCGCGCGCGCTCGGACGCGGTGGCCAAAGCCGGCGAGGCCGATCGCTACTCGCTTGTCGCGATGTTGGCACTGGCGGCGCTTTGCCTGCTCGCCGGCATCCTGCCCGGCTTTGTCGTCGACGCGCTGACCCCGGTCAGCCAGGCCCTGGTCGATGGGCGCATGCCGGCGCAAGCGCACATCGGCTGGCTTGCCATTGTGCCGATCAGCGAAAGCCGCAGCTCCTATGACGGGCTGCTCATTTTCCTCTTCATCGCGGCCGCCGCGCTGCTTGCGGCGAGCGCGATCCATCGTCTTGCGTCGCGGCGATTGCGGCGCGGGCCGGCCTGGGATTGCGGTTTCCCGGTGCCGAGTCCAGTCACGCAGTATAGCGCGACGAGCTTTGCGCAGCCGATCCGCCGCGTCTTTGGCACCGTGTTCTTCGCAGCGCGCGAGCGCGTCCTAATGCCGCCGCCAGGCGATCCGCGCGCGGCTACGCTGACCGTGACCCTGCGCGACCCGATTTGGGACGCGATCTATTCGCCGATCGCGCGCTTCGCGCTCGCGGCGGCCGATCGCCTCAATGTGCTGCAGTTCCTGACCATCCGACGCTATCTCAGCGTCGTCTTCGTCTTGCTCATCCTGCTGCTTCTGGTGCTGGCGCTATGGCTCTGATGACCGCGCTCGCGCTGCAGCTCGTGCAGATGCTTGTCGTGCTTGCATTCGCGCCGGCGCTGATCGGCCTCGTGCGGAAGGTGAAAGCACGACTGCTGCGCCGCCAAGGTCCTTCGGTCGTGCAGCCCTATCGCGATCTCGCGCGGCTGCTGCGCAAGGACGTGGTACTGGCCGAGAATGCGAGCTGGCTCTTCCGCGTCGCTCCCTACATGATCTTTGCCGCGACCTGGGTCGCCGCGGCGCTGATTCCGACCTTTGCCATCGGCCTGCTTTTCTCCTGGTCGGGCGACATGATCGCCATCATCGCGTTGTTGGGCAGTGCGCGCTTCTTTCTCGCCCTTGCCGGGATGGATGTCGGCACCAGCTTCGGCGGCATCGGCTCGAGTCGCGAAATGATGATCGCCTCGCTCGCAGAGCCGGCGATGCTGATGATCGTTTTCTCGCTGGCGCTGATCGCCGGCTCGACCTCGCTCTCAACCATGACGGCGTACATGGCCTCGCCCGAAGTCGGGCTGCGCGTCTCGCTTGGCTTGGCCCTCATTGCCTTGGTCATTGTCGCGCTAGCCGAAAATGCGCGGATCCCGGTCGATAATCCGGCGACACAGCTGGAACTCACCATGGTGCACGAGGCGATGGTGCTCGAATATTCGGGCCGCCATCTCGCCCTGATCGAGCTCGCCGCGGCGCTGAAGCTGCTCCTTTATATATCGCTCATCGGTTGCCTTTTTTTGCCGATAGGCCTCGCCGGCGCCGAAGCCGGGGCGGCGGCCCTCGGCCTCGGCCTTGCCGCCTATGTCGTGAAACTCGCCATCGGCGGGGCGCTTCTCGGCCTCTTTGAGGTCTCGATCGCCAAGATGCGCGTTTTCCGCGTGCCGCAATTTCTGGGCGCCGCGCTCATGCTTGGCCTGCTCGCGACCCTGCTCCGGTTCGTTTCGGCGAGTTTTTAGATGCTTCCCCTCCAATTCGATATCTCTCATCTGCTGGCCGGCGGGCTCGTCGTGGTCAGCTTCATGCTGATTTATCAGGATCGCCTCTATTCGTTGCTCAACGTCTAAGCGCTGCACGCCGCGGTGCTGGCGCTCGCGGTCGCGTGGCAAGCTTATAACCAGAACGCGCCACAGCTTTATGTCACGGCGGTGATCGCCCTCGGCTTCAAGGCAATCCTCATCCCGCTCGCGCTCCATCGCATCATCGAGCGCCTCGGCATCCATCGCGAGATCGAGACCGTGGTGGGGATCGGCCTCACCATGCTCGTCGGCATCGGTCTTGTCGCGCTCGCCATGGTGGTCATGTTGCGAGTTACCGGCGGCGCGGCGCCGATCGAGCGCGAGGATCTGGCTTTCGCGCTCGCCGTCGTGCTGCTGGGCCTTCTCATCATGGTGACGCGGCGCAACGCGGTCAGCCAAGTGGTCGGCTTCATGTCCATGGAGAACGGGCTGGTACTCGCGGCAACCGGCGCGCACGGCATGCCCTTGGTCGTCGAGATCAGCGTCGCTTTCTCGATCCTCATCGCCTTCATTGTCATCGGCATTTTCCTTTTCCGCATTCGCGAGCGCTTCGACACGGTCGATGTCATCGCGCTCGATCAGTTCCGGGGAGAGCGGCGATGAACGGGATCGGATGGGACGCCACAACCGGAGTGCTGGCGATCCCGCTGCTTGCGGCCGGGATCCTCGCCCTGCTCCCGAGTTACCGGATCGCGGTGCTGGTCAATGTCGCGGCAACGTTCCTCACCGTGCTTGCGGCGGCGACGCTGCTCTTCGCGCCGCCGCCGCCCTCGACCCCCTATCTGTTGGTCGACGAGCTCAATATCGTTTTCATCGCGTTGTCGAGTTTCGTCGGCTTCACCACCAGCATTTTCAGCGCTTCTTATATCGGCCATGAGCTCGAGATCGGCCGGCTGACGCCAGCCTATCTGCGCTTTTACCACGCGATGTATCAGATCCTGATGTTCGCGATGAACCTCGCGCGGCTCGCCAACAATATCGGGTTGATGTGGGTGGCGATCGAGATTGCGACCCTAACCACGGTGATGATGGTCGGTATCTATCGCACACACGAAGCGCTTGAAGCGGCGTGGAAATATTTCATCCTCGGCAGTGTCGGCATCGGCTTGGCGCTGTTCGGCACGATCCTCGTCTATGTTGCCGCCGAGCCGGTGGTCGGCGAAGGGCTCGGCTCGATGGTTTGGACCGAGCTGGTTAAACGTGCCGATGCGTTCGATCCCGCGTTGCTCAACGTCGCTTTCGTGTTCCCCCTCCTCGGCTACGGAACCAAGGTCGGTCTCGCCCCGCTCCATGCCTGGTTGCCCGACGCGCATACCGAAGGTCCGACGCCGATCTCGGCCGTGCTGTCGGGCCTCTTGCTCAACGTCGCGCTCTATGCGGTTCTGCGCTTCAAGATGCTGATGACGGGCAATGCTGCGGCAGTCGCAACAGGACCGTTGATGGTGACGCTGGGTCTTCTCTCGGTGATCTTCGCCGCGTTCATGCTTTATCGACGGCGCGACATCAAACGCATGTTCGCCCATTCGTCGATCGAGCATATGGGCATCATCGTCTTCGCGTTCGGCATGGGCGGCCCGTTGGCAAATTTCGCGGGGCTCTTGCACATGACGATGCACAGCCTCACCAAATCGGGCATTTTCTTCACCGTCGGCCATGTTGCGCAAGTGAAGGGCACGCAACGCATCGCCGAGATCGGGGGTCTCACCGAGACCCATGCCTGGCTCGGCTGGAGCCTTGTCGTCGGCGTAGTCGCGATTGCCGGCCTGCCGCCTTTCGGAATCTTCATGAGCGAGTTCCTGGTCGTGAGCTCGAGCTTCGCGCGCTCGCCTATGCTCGCGCTCCTGCTTGTGTTCGGTTTGCTGATCGCGCTGGGCGCCTTGATGTTGCGCTTGAATACCATCGCGTTCGGCGAGCCGCGCGGTCCGTCGGCGCCGGTTAAGGCATCCTACGCGCCGCTGCTGGCGCATTTCGCGATCGTGCTGGCGATCGGCATCTATCTGCCGGCGCCGCTCGTCGCCTGGCTCCAGCATGTTTCGGCGCTTCTCGGTTGAGGGCCAGCTTGGTGACGCTCGATGAATTGACCGCGCTCGGTCGCCCCGTTCCCGAGCATCGGCCCATGCCACGCACCGTCGTCGATGCGGCGGCGTGGGTACAGGCGGGCGAGGCGCTCCGCGATGGGCAATGGACCTTGGTGGGGCTCTGGGGCGACGACGGCGCCGTCCATACGGCGTTGCTCGAAGAGCCGACGCGCCAACTCGCGGGTCATCAGCCTTGATTGTCCTCTCGGCCGATTTCCGTCGGTCGGGCAGTTCCACGCGCCGGCCATCCGGCCCGAACGCGCGATCCGCGATCTCTACGGCATTGAGCCAATTGACGCGCCCGACATCCGCCCCTGGCTCGATCATCGCGCGCCCTATACGTTTATGACGGCGGAGGGCGAGCACCTCCACCAAATTCCCGTCGGCCCGATTCATGCGGGCATCATCGAGCCCGGTCACTTTCGTTTCACCGCCGGCGGCGAAACCGTTGTGCGCCTCGAAGCACGGTTGGGCTATGTCCACAAAGGAATCGAGAAACTGATGGCGGGAGCGGCGCTCGACCGCGCAGCGAAACTTGCCGGCCGTGTTTCGGGCGATAGCACCGTCGCCTACGCGATCGCATTCGCGCGCGCGGCGGAAGCGGCGCTCG
>DATGLO010000516.1:0-4774 GCA_035294105.1 Allostellaceae bacterium | reverse complement strand
TCGATCGCCACGGGCAGCAGCCGTTTTTTGACGAGCGCGCGATGTTTCATGCGCGCCGTCAGTTCCTGGCCCATATAGCAGCCCTTTTGCCAATCGATCGCGCGCAACTCGTCGAAGCCCGATTCCATCGGCAGCGCCTTCTCGGGCGGAAGATCGTGCGTGCCGTCGGGCACGCCGAGCGCGAGGCGATGGCGGTCGTAAGCGGCCTCATCGGCGCGCGCGAAGCCGGCTTGCTCGATCGCCGCACCGCCGTCGCGCGGCAGGATAAAACGCGCGCCGAGCGCTTCGAGCCGCGGATCGCAGTAAGCGATGCCGCCGGCGAAATCCCTGGCCGCGCCTGGGCCGGCAACACCGAGCCTGCCGCTTGCATCCTCGCCCCAAGCCGCGGCAACGACAAAGCGCGAGGACGCATCGCTCAGCGTCACCTTGGAGCGCAGCTTGTAGAGCGACAGCCGCTTCATCAAGTCGGCGAGGCGCGGCGCTTCGCCGTCGAGATAAAACGCATCGCCGAGGGCCGCGATGAAGAAGTCGAAGAGATAGCGGCCTTGCGCAGTCAACAGCGCGGCATAGATCGCACGGCTCGGCGAGACCTTCGCGACATCGTTCGAGACGAGACCTTGCAGGAAAGCGACGCGATCCTCGCCCGCGACGGCGATCACGCCGCGCGCCGGCAATAATGTGTAAGCCCGTTCGCTCATCCGCCCACGTTCCTTCGCCCGCTAGAGGTAGGCGCGAGGCACGGGCTTGGCAAGCGCGTCATGGCTGCTTAGGGTCGGGATAAAGGGCGCCTCAACGGGCGTCATTGGGGGAGGATAAGTTCGATGAAAATGGAATTTCGCCGCTGCTTGGAAAACGCCGCTCTTGCGACGGCGTTGCTCCTCGCACTGCCCGCTGCGGCGTCAGCGGATATGAGCTTGACGGTCGGCAAGGCCGCGCCGACCTCGGATGCGATCATCCCCGTCAATGTCGGCGACCAGCTCGGCATCTTCAAGAAGCACGGGCTCGATCTCAAGATCATCGAGTTCGGCGGCGGCAGCAAGGCGGCGCAAGCGCTGACGGCCGGCGCGATCGATATCGAGGACGGCGCCGGCAGCGAGATGGCGTTCGTCGCCAAAGGCGCGCCGATGATCGGCGTATGCGAATCGACGGCACCCGCGCCGTTCCTCGCCGTCGGCGTGCCGCCGGACTCGCCAATCAAGTCGCTGCAGGATCTGAAAGGCAAGCTGATCGGCGTCTCCAATCCGGGCTCGTTCAGCGACTGGTCGGCGCATCTCCTTGCGAAGAAGAACGGCTGGGGCGATGACGGCGTGAAAACCGTCGGGCTCGGCAACGGCGCCGGTCCCGTCGGCGCCGCGTTCAAAGCGCATCAGGTCGACGCTTTCGTGACCAACACGACGCTGATCCTCGCGATGGCCGAGAAGAACGAGGCGCGGTTGATTGCGCCGGTATCGACCTATGAAGGCAACGTCGCTTCGGGCGTGCTTTATGCCTCGAATCAGGTGCTGGCGAAAAATCCCGAAGCGATCCGCGCCTTCATCGCCGCCTGGATCGAGACCGTCGACTGGATGCACGCGCACAAGGCCGAGACGGTGAAGATCGAAAGCGGCATTACCAAGTTCGACGAGGCGGTGATGGCGCAGGAATACGACTTGGTCATCGGCATGTACACGAAGGATTGCCGCTTCGATGCGGAATCGATGGCGGCGCTGAAGCAGTCGTTCATCGATTTAAAGCTGGTCGACGGCGTGCCCGATATGGCAAAGCTATACACCGAGGCCTATCTGCCGAAATAAGCGATAGCGACAGGCTGCAGCGACGGCCGTTGCAACAGGGAGGATTCGATGAAGCGCGTTTTGTCTTTGCTTGCCGCCGCGGCGGCGCTGACCGCGGGGGTTGCCGCCGCCTTTGCCGCCGATGCGCCGGTCCAGTTGCGCTATGGCGACCCCGGGCCGACCGATGCGGCGATCCACACCGATCTGGTCGCGCCTTGGGCCGACAAGGTGAACAAGGAAGGCGCCGGCGCGATCGATGTCCACGTCTTCGTCGGTTATTCGCTCGTCAACATGGTCAACACGCTCGATCGCGTGGCCGACGGCGTCGCCGATCTCGCTTTCTGCATCTTGGGGCCGGTCTCCTCGCAGTTCCCCAAGACGCTCGTCTCGACCTTGCCCTTCGAGGCGACAAACGGTCACGAGGCGGGCCTCGCGCTGCAGCGGCTTTACGATAAGGGCATCATCAGCGACGAGTGGACGAAGGTGAAGCCCATCGCCTTCGGCGATTTCGCCAACTTGACCTATCACACCGTGCCGCCGGTGAAGACGCTCGACGACCTCAAAGGCTTGAAGATCAGCGCGCAAGGACGCATCGAAGGCGAGGCGCTCGAAGCCCTCGGCGCGGCGCCGATCACCATGCCGATCAACGAAGTCTACGAAGCCCTGAAGCGCGGGGTCGTGGTCGGCGCGGCGATCGGCTGGCCGGCCGATGTCGATTTCAAGCTGACCGAGATCGCCAAGAACCATCTGCGCGAATCGTTGGGCGGCGCCTCGGCGGTGATGATCATGAACAACGCCACCTATGCGAAGCTCTCGGGCAAGGCCAAAGAGGTGATCGACGCCAATATCGGGACCGTCTACACCAACTGGTTCAACAAGGTGATCGACGATACCGAGCACAAGAACGTCGACGAGGTCGAGCACCAGATGAAGGACCAGCACGTCTATCGTTTGAGCGACGAGCAGCGCAAGATCTGGCAAGCGCGCGCCAGGCCGGTAATCGACGAGTGGGTCAAGAACACGCCGAACGGCGCCGCGGTGCTCGCGGCGTTCCGCCAGGAGATCGCCGCGATCCGCGCCGGACACTAAGCCGGCGCGCCCGCGCTACTGGAAGCTGATCAGATCGGAGCGGCTGATCGTCGTGGTTTTGGGCTTCAGCGGCTCGTTATTGGGGTTCGCGCTGTTCTGGTTGAGCATCGCATAGATGCCGATCGGCACCTCGTAATCATTGGGCGCGTTGGTCGTATCGGCGGGCACGACGACCGTGTAGCCGCGCAAGGTCGCGCCGACCGAGGTGTACATGATCGAGCCGCTGACCTTCCAGCCGGTGAGGATCACCGTGGTGATGCCTTTCGCCTTGAGCACGTTGTCGAGCTCGGTCGCGTAAAAGCGATCCTGGCCCTTCGACGGGATCAGCGGATCGCCCGGCTTGGGCGCGATCGCCGGCATCCATTTCGTCATATTCGCCTCCTGGGTCGAATAGGCGACGAGCATGCCGGCCTTGCGGGCGCGCGCCAGGAGATCGGCGATCTTCGCCACCATGCCTTGGGCGCATTTCTCCGGCTGGGTGTTGCAGATCGGCTCGACGACATCGGAGATGAAGAGCGCGGTGGTCGCGGGCTTCAGCGCCACCGCGGCCGGGGCGGGCGGCGCCGGCATCTGCACGTTGATCATGGAAGGCACCGGCTTACTTCCGTTTTGCGCCTGCGCGAGGCTCGCGGCCACGACGAGCGCGAGGCCGCTCAGAACGATAGCGCGAAACACCCTCATCTTCATCCACCCGGTTTGGTTTGCACGGTCGGCGAAGGATAAGCGCGGTTGCGCCCGGCCGTGAAGCGGCCGCCCGCACAACTGTGCGTGATCGCGCGCCTAGTTTTAGGCGGCGCGGATGCCGGCGCAGAAGTCGCCGACGGTGGCCGCGAATATCTCGGGCCGTTCCTGGATGGGCAGATGGCCGCAGCGCGGCACCGCCACGAGGCGCGCGTTGGGAATCGCTTGCCGCCACGTCTCGCCATAAGCCAGCGGCAGCATGCGATCGTTCTCGCCCCAAATGATCAGGGTGGGGATGCGGATGCGATGGAGCCAGCGCTGCAGCAGCGGATCGTGATAGCGTTGCAGCCCGGCAAGCTTTTTGACGAGGCTGCGGTTGGCGCGGCGCACCGCCTCGTTGTCCGGCGCGAAAGCACGCGCCAGCGCATCCTCCGCCATCTTCGCGTCGAAATAGGTGTCGCGGATCGCTTGCGTCTCGTCGAGCGACGTAAGATCGCGCGGCTCGATGCCCGGCGCCACGATGCCGGGCGCGTCCATGAGGGTCAGCGAGGCGAGGCGGCTTGCGTCACGCACCGCCAGCTCCGCCGCCGTCCAGCCGCCGAGCGACAGGCCGACGAGATGGACGCGGCGCAGATCGAATTTCTCGAGGAAGTCGAGATAGAAATTCGCGACATCGGCGATGGTCTCGAGCCAGGGCGGTGCCGCGGTGCCGCCGAAGCCCGGCGCCTGCGGGATGAAGACCTCGAATCGTTCGGCCAGCTTTTGCATCGCCGGCAGGAAGCGCGGCGAGCCCCCGGCGCCGTGCAGCACCAGCATCGGCGCGCCGGCGCCCGCACGTTTCATCTCGGTCTCTGCGCCGCAGAGCGTGATCGTCGAATAGGTCGCTTCCATGGCGCGATTGTCGCGGGGCTGGGCCGCCGTTGGCAAGCCCCGGAGCCGCTTGGCATTTTATCCCGCGCTCTTTATACCCCTTGGCCTATGAGGCTTCTCTTCGTCACGGCGACGCGGATCGGCGATGCCGTGCTCTCGACCGGCGTGCTTTCCCGTCTGCTCGATCGTTTCCCCGGCGCCCGCGTCACCGTCGCGGCCGGGCGCGATGCCGCGCCGATCTTCGCCGACCTGCCCGGGCTCGAGCGGATCATTTCCATCGAGAAGCGGGCGTGGCGGCTGCATTGGCTCGGGCTCTACCGCGCGGTCGCGGGTAAGCGCTGGGATGTCGTCGTCGATCTGCG
>DATGLO010000515.1:0-3967 GCA_035294105.1 Allostellaceae bacterium | reverse complement strand
CCGTGCCGCGGATCAGCAAACTCTCGCGCACCGTCAGCGAACCCTCGTAATGCCCCGAAATCTCGGCCCCGGTGATCTCGGCGGCGCCCTTGAACGTGCCGTTTTCGGTGACCTCGACGGTATGGCAATCCTCGAGTTCGGCCTCGACCTTGCCATCGATCACCAAGCGATCGCAAAAGGAAATCTTGCCATCGAGCGAGATGCCCTTCCCGACGATCAACTTCTTGTTTTCGTTCTTGGTATCGGCCTTTTCGCGTGTCGCGATCGGCGGCGTCACCGGCCGCACCGTAATCGGCGTCGTCGTGCTCGGTTTGTCGAGGTTATTGGGCAGCGCAGAGGCCGCGACACTGATCTCGGAGAGTGGCGTCACGGTTTCATGGATGTGATCGTCGTTCTTCGCCTTAGTATCCTTGTCGCGTGCAAACATCGTTTTCCCCTATTGTTCACATTTCAACCGGTGCGGGAAAAAGCGCGCGTTCAACACAAAAAGGCGAAGGTCGAGTTTATCACGGTCGCGCGAGGCGAAAGCAAGACGATCCGGTTGGCTTTTTCTCAGGCGCGCAATCGCGCCGCGAGCCAGCGAATGATGGTCGGATTGGTATCGGGCGTGTAGCCCATATGGCCGACGGGATAGAATCGTGCGGCCTTCGGATCGCCGTGCTGCAAGAGCAGATACATATCGTCGATCGGAAAGATCGAATCCTCGGTGCCGTTGACCAAGAGCAACGGCGCGCAAGGCCTGTCGATCACGCCCTGGTGCAGCAGCGACAGTCGCGGGCAATAATCGAGCCACTCTTCGAACGTGCTCAGCCCGAAAGCACTTGCGAGCGTCTCCGCGAGATCAAAAGCGTAACTGCCATGCTGCGCCTTCTCGATCCATTCGGGCGTAAAAGCATAATGCGCGCAGCCGCCCTGGGCGACCACGGCGGCGAAACGCGCCCGATGCGTATGCGCAACCTTCGCGGCCCAATAGCCGCCGGTGCTGCCGCCCCAAGCGCCGATGCGGTTCGCCTCGATCTCGGGCCTCGTCGCGCACCAGTCGAGCACCGCATCCCATAAGCGCTCGGCATCCTCCGAGCCTTTGAGCGGTGCATCACCCACGCCCGGCATGTCGATGAGCAAGAGCGCGAGCCCGGCTGCGATCACCGGCTCCCAGATCTCGGTACGGTCTTCTTTGAACGTATCGATGCCGGCCCACATGATGATGAGCGGGCGCCGCGCCGCGTCGTCCTTGCCGCGCACCAGATAGCCGATGGCCTTGTCGCCCTCGCCGGGCTTGCCCGCGAACGGAATCTCGACGCGCTCGAACGCGTAAGGCAGATAGCGCAACGCCGCACGATACATCTCCTGCGACTTGCGGTAGGCCGCACGCTTGCCCGGCGAATTCGTCGTCGGAAACCGCGCCATGCGATAAAGGCCATAGGCGCGGAAATAATGCTCTTTGGCCGCACGCGCATCGCCGCGCGCCTCGGCTTCGCGCGCCAGCGCCTCGTATGGCGCGGCGGCTTCGCTATAAGCGCTCGCCCACGCCTCTCGATCGAGCGATGTCAGCTTCGCGAAAACGCGCTCATGGTCTTCATAGGCGGTGAACACCATCGGATGGAGCGCCGCCTTCGCATTCGGCTGCCAATGCCGCCACAGCTCGGCAATCGATCGCGTATAACGTTGCATGACGCCCCTTTGCCGCGCCCATCATGCAAGCGCCCGACCGGGAGCGTCAATCAGGCGGCCGCGGATCTCGCATGGACAAGCGGCAGGCGGATGACGACGCGGGCGCCGCCTTCGGCACCGCAACCGATGGCAATATCGCCGCCGTGATTCTCGATGATCTGCTTGGCCGTCGCCAAGCCAAGACCCGTACCGAAACTGCGCGTACTGAAAAGCGGCTCGAAGACGCGCGGCAGAACCTCGGCGTCGACGCCCGGCCCGGTATCGGCCACGACGATCTCTGCGCGCTCTCCGACCGACGACGATACCGTAATGCGCCGCTCGCGAATGTCCGGCGTCTCGACGAGCGCTTCGAGCGCGTTCTCGAACACTTTCACGATCGCGCAACGCAACCGGTCGGGGTCGATCGACACCACCGCGGCGGGCGCTGCGAAATTCCGCTCGACGATAATTCGCTCGGGTACGCGCTGGTCGCTCACCACCTCGGCGAGCCACGGATCGAGGCGGGTCGGCAGGGCCATCAACTCGCGCGATCCGGCGTAGTCGAGAAGATCGCCGATAATGCCGTCGCAGCGATCGATCGTGCGATGGAGACGCCGCATCTGGCGGCTGACGTCGAGCCTGTGGGCCAGCGTCGCTTCGCCGATCGCATGGAGCGTGTTGCGCATGGTACTGAGCGGATTGCGCAGCTCGTGCGCCAGCGAGGCGGTCAAGCGACCGAGCAGCGAGAGCCGCTCTTGCTTCAGCAATTCGGCTTCGGCCGCGGCGCGCGCGCGTTCGGCTTCCGCTTTTTGCGCCTCGATGAGCGCCATCGCGGCATGTGTCGCGATCTGTTTTTCCGTCAGGGTCGCATATTCGTCGCGCAGCACCTGATGCGCATGCGCCGTGAAGCGGCGCTCGCGGTCGATTTCGTGGTAGGCCGCATCGACAAGCGACAGCAAAGCGTCGAGATCGAGCGGCCCGTGAGGATCCGCCTGATGCGCCTGCCGGACCTGACGTTGCAGCAGCTTGTGCATGTCAGTCTTCGGCGAAAGTCGTAATGGTCATCGTCTGATTGTGGAGATCGCAAAACGGCAGGCCCTCCATCGGCGCGATCTCGCCGTAGGAATAGAAGCCGGTCGTGCGACAGGCGCTGCCGAGCACTTCGGCGACCGCCTCTACCTCGTCAGCGACGCGCTGGCCCAACAGCAGCTTGCGGCCGATGCAACTCACAAGAATCGCAAGCTTCGCATCGGGCATCGCCGCGTGCTCCGCGGCACGACCGGCACCCGCGATCAGATGGTCGAAATTGCCGAGCATGACCTGGGCCACCTGGCCCTCGGGAACCGAGCCCGCGAAGATCATCGCCTTCTTTTCCTCGTCGACACCGACGACGGTACGCACCAGGCTCCAATCGGGCTGATCTTTGGGGTGAATGCGCAAGGGGAACAGCAGAGCGCTTGCCGGCAAATTGGCCGCCTCGGCGCCGAGATACTGCTTGTAGAGGTCGAGTGCCGGCTCGCCGTCGAGATCGAACAGCGTATTGCCGCTGGAGCGCGTGATGATGCGCTTCGCGCCGACCGCATCCCAGCCGCCGACGCTGCCGTGACCAATGCGGATCTTGTCGCCGTAAAAGCCGATCGCAACGACACGGCCCGGCTCCGGATTGGCATTGAGGCCGACGCGCGTCGTCTTGAAGTTCGCGCCGTCGCCGGCCAAGCCGCCGGTCACGCAAATCTCGCGGCCGAGCACGTGCTGGATGCCGGCGACAAGCTCGGTACCGTTCACGTTGGTACCGTCGGAGAGCACGAAGACGTTGCGCAATCCCGCGGGCGGGAGTGCCGCGCCGAGCCGAGTGCCGATCTCGAACGAGCTTTTGCCGGGCGTCGCGATATCGATCGCGAATTTCACGTCGGTGGTGTCGAATGCGATTGCGGTTGCGATCACCGAGCCGTCATGAACATCGATCTCGGCAATTTCGCCCCCGGTCGTACAGCCGATCAGCGCCGCGTCCGGATAGAAGCCGCGCAACTCGGCAAAACGCGCGCCGTCATCGAGCGTGCCGGGGGCGGCGAAGTAGAGCACGAGGGTCGGCGCCGAAATCGTCTCCCCGCCCAGCAAACGCCACCCGTGACGCTCATGCCACAGACGCTGCTCAACTTTCATGGAAACCTCATCTGCGGATTTCCCTGAGATATATCCGTTTCACCCTTAAGGCAGGGTTAAGCTTTTGCGAACAGACGGCGCCGGTTGCTGTAAGAAAATCCTCAATCTATCAAGGCGTTGGACGCCGATTAGTTCGCGCTCGCACGCAGGCTCG
>DATGLO010000514.1:0-3245 GCA_035294105.1 Allostellaceae bacterium | reverse complement strand
GCTGTTCCAATACAGCAGATCGAAGGGAAAGGGCTCTTTGCCCAAGAGGTAATTGTTGACGACGAAAGACCATATCAAATCGTTGGCGCGCAGCATGTTGAAGGTCGTCGCCATGTCGGCGCCTTCGAGATAGCCGTGCTCGCGCATGCGCTCTTCGAGCGCGCCGAGCTGCTCTTCGTCGATGAACACCGAAAGCTCGCCGGCTTCGGCAAAGTCGGTCATGGTGACGAAGTACGTCGCGCTGGCGAAGCGATCGTCGCCTTTCACCGCCATATAGGCGAGCGTCGCCGCCAGCAAGGTGCCGCCGAGGCAATAGCCGATCACGTTCGCCTCGCGCTCGCCCGTCGCCTCGGCTATCGCGTCGATCGCGGCGAGCGGCCCTTCGAGCATGTAATCCTCGAACTTCTTATCGGCGAGGGCTTCGTTCGGGTTGACCCAGGAGATGACGAAGACCGTGTGGCCTTGGGCGGCACACCATTTGACGAAGGAGTTATCGGGCCTGAGATCGAGGATATAATACTTGTTGATCCATGGCGGGATGATCAGCAGCGGCCGGCGATGCACTTTTTCGGTTGTCGGCTCGTACTGGATGAGTTGCATCAAATCGTTCTGGTAGACGACCTTGCCCGGTGTGATCGCGATATTGCCGCCGACCTTGAACGCGTCGAGATCCGTCATGCGGATCATCAGACGGCCTTTGCCGCGATCCAGGTCTTCGAGCACGTGCTTCAGACCGTTGACGAGATTCTCGCCGCCGGAATCGATCGTCGCGCGCAAGACCTCGGGGTTGGTCATGACGAAATTCGACGGCGCCATCGCATCGACGAACTGCCGCGTATAGAAATCGATCTTGCGCGCCGTCTTGTCGTCGAGCCCGTCGACCTGCTTGACCGTCGACTGTAGCCAGCGCGCGGTCAGGAGATAGCTTTGCTTGATGTAGTCGAAGAGGGTGCTTTCATGCCAGGCGGCGTCCTTGAAACGCCGGTCGCCCGCCGCGGGCTCGACGACCGGCGCGGCTTCGCCGCCGAGGAAGCGCTGCGTCGTGGTCGACCAAAGTTTCAGATAATCCTGCCAGAGCGAGATTTGCGCCTGAACCAGCGGGCCGGGATCGCTCATCAGCCGCTGCGTCATTTCCAAGAACGCAGCCCCGATATTCAGCGGATCGGCCATGCCGAAAGCGGCTTTCGGCTGATTGGCGAGGAAATCGCGCACCAGCTTCTCGCTGAGCTTCGCGATTTCGCCCATGTGTTGTGCCCATAGTGTCGGATCGGGGAACTTCGGCGCGCCGGAATCCGAATCGTTCATCTTTTCGTCCTTGCACCCCGATACCGCCTGCGCCAGCATCCGCCCGCGGTCGCGTAGGAATGCGTGGGCAGGGAAACCCATCGCTACATCTGCGCAGTCTATATGGAGCAGTTGGTAGTGCGGAACAAGCTTGGTCTCGTGATCTTCGGCGTCGCGGTTGTCGGTCTAACCGGCTGTTCCTACGTGCCCGACGCGGTCAATCCGGTCTCTTGGTATCGCGACCTGTCCGGCGCCTCGAAAAACGACAAACTCGGTAACGGCGAGAACCAGCAGAACCTCGACGAAGGCGGCAACGAGCCCTATCCGAACCTCGCCAGCGTTCCGGCCGAACCGGACACCCAACTCAGCGGCGTCGACCGCGACAAATTGGTCGATAGCCTCATCGCCGATCGGCAGAACGCCCAGTACAGCGCGGATAACCTTCGCGCCGGCGAGGTCGCCAATAATGTGCCGCCGCCGGCACCGCCCGCCACAGCTGCGAAGAGCGGCACGAGCAGCAATGCAAGCACCGTGACGGCCTCGGCTGCGGCTGCGCCTTCACCGAGTCCCGCGAACCCGCCGCCGGCAGCTAATCCGGCACCGGCCGCCGCTGCCGCACCGCCGGCCCAGGCGCCCACCACGGCACAGGCGAGCCCGACGCCTCAATCGTCGGCCGCTGCTGCCGCACCGCCGGCCCAGGCGCCCACCACGGCGGCACAGGCGAGCCCGGCGTCTCAATCGCCGGCCGCAGCATCGCCCAACCCCGCCAATCGAGCGAACCCGCCGGGTCCGACAGCGCGTCGTTTGCCGCCGCGCGGCAGCGAGGCGCCGCCGCCCGAGTCGTCGCTACAAAGCCCTTCGATCCCGAATGTCCCGCAAGGCGAGGCGGCGATGCCGGCACCGCCGCCGCCGCATATCGCGCCGCCTCCCAATCAAGTCGCATCGGCCGCACCGCCGGCCGCCGCGACCCGCGCGCCCTTGCTCCATCCGCCGACCCAGACGGCTTCGGCACCGGCGAGTGCTCCCGCGACCGCGCCGGCGAGCCACAGCGCGATTTCCTATCGCGTCGCCGATGTCAGCTTCGCGCCCGGCTCCGCCTACCTTTCGGGGGCGCTGCGCGGAACGATCGCCGAGGTCGTGAAGCTGCATAACGCGCAAGGCGGCAGGATCCGCATCGTCGGCTTTGGCGAAGCCACCGGTCAGGATGCCGCCGTCGCGGGGCTGACGCTCGCCCTCGACCGCGCCCAGGCCGTCGCCGTTGCGTTGACCGATAGCGGCGTTGCCGCGAAAGACATCAGCGTCGAAGCGGCGCCGGTGCCGGCGCGCGGCGGTGCCGACGCGCCGCGTGCCGAAATCTATCTCGAGCAATAATTTCGCAATGGCTCAGCCGCTCAACGTCGCAATCGCGGGCCTCGGCACGGTCGGCGCCGGAACGGTTGCGCTGCTGCGTCGGAACGCAGCGCTGATCGAGCATCAGACGGGACGCAAGATCGATGTGGTCGCCGTTTCGGCGCGCGACCGCAAGCGCCCGCGCTTGATCGACGTCGCGGGTGTGCCGTGGCACGACGATCCGGTCGCGATGGCGGCGGCTCCCGGAATCGATGTCGTCGCCGAGCTGATCGGGGGCAGCGACGGGGTAGCGCGCAAAGTCGTCACCACCGCGCTCGATCATGGCCGGCATGTCGTCACCGCCAACAAGGCTCTCCTCGCGCATCACGGCAGCGAGATCGCGGCGCTCGCCGAGCGCAAGAAAGTATCGCTCGGCTTCGAGGCGGCGGTTGCCGGCGGCATCCCCATCCTCAAGGCGCTGCGCGAGGGGCTCGCCGCCAATCACGTGCTGCGGGTCTGCGGCATCCTCAACGGCACCTGCAACTACATCCTGTCGCAAATGCGCAGCACCGGCCGCGATTTCGCCGCCGTGTTGCAAGAAGCGCAGAGCCTCGGTTTCGCCGAAGCCGATC
>DATGLO010000513.1:0-5697 GCA_035294105.1 Allostellaceae bacterium | reverse complement strand
GAGAATTGTTACCACCAATGCCGGCGACAAATGGCATTGGCGGACCAATTCGTCAACCGGTGCGGGCGTGGGCGAGAGAAGTTCGACGAGTCGCGCGCGCGCTCCGGCGAGCTCGCTTTCGCCCGGCGCGACGCTTTCGGCGGGCGTGTAGGCCTCGCGTTTGCGCTCTTTGAGAGCACTCGCCAGCCGCGGCCGCAGCTCGCGCATGATGTCGTCGACAGTCTCGCAGAGAATGGCGCCGTTACGGATGAGATCGTTCGTACCGCGGCATCTCGGATCGAGCGGCGAGCCGGGAACGGCGAAGACATCGCGGCCCTGCTCGAGCGCGAAGCGTGCGGTGATCAGCGAGCCCGAGCGCTGCGCCGCTTCGACGACGAGCACGCCGAGCGCGCAGCCCGAGATGATGCGATTGCGGCGCGGAAAATGACGCGCTTGCGGCTCGGTGCCGACCGGCAATTCCGCAATCAACGCGCCACCCTCGGCGATCTGCTCGTGCAGTGCGCGATTTTCTTCGGGATAGACTTGATCGATGCCGCCGGCGAGCACCGCGACCGTACCGGTCGCCAGCGCTCCTTGATGCGCTGCAGCATCGATGCCGCGCGCGAGGCCGGAGACGACGAGTAGGCCTTGCTGGCCGAGCTGCATCGCGATGTCGCGCGCAAAACGCCGACCGTTGGCCGAAGCGTTGCGCGCACCGACCACGGCCATCGCGTTGCGGCTGAAGAGCGCGGTATCGCCGCGCACCGCGATCAGCGGCGGCGCATCGTCGAGCGCGGCGAGGGCGGCGGGATAATCGGGCTCGCCCCAGGCAACAAAGCGCGCTCCCGCCGCCTGAAGCTGCTGCATTTCGCGCTCCGCCGCCGCGCGCGGGCAGATCGTCAGCGGCTTGGCGCGGCCGCCGCGATGCGCGATTTCCGGCAGCGCCGCAAGCGCCGCTTCCGCAGAGCCGAAGCGCGCGAGCAACTGATAGAACGTAACCGGTCCGACATTCTCGCTGCGGATGAGACGCAGCCAGTCGAGCCGCTCCGCCGGATTGAGCATGCGTCCCGGGCCTGACATGGGCGCGCAAGATGAGGCACGCGCGGCGGCGGCGTCAACCCGGCTTGGTTGAGGCATGATTCTTCCTCGGTCCGATCTTGTCTTCCTCGCTGCGGATCAGCCGCACGAGATTCGATCGATGGCGCCAGATCACCACCAGCGCGATGACCGTGATCGCGATCGGCGAAATGCCGGGCGGTCGCATCAGCCAGGCATAGACCGGCACGGCGATCGCGGCAGTGACCGCGGCGAGCGAGGAATAACGAAAGACAATCGCCATGACGAGCCAGACCAACACCGCGAGGAGCGCGATCGGCCAGCAATAGGCGACCAGCACACCGCCGCCCGTCGCGACGCCCTTGCCGCCTTTAAAGCCGAGCCAGACGGGAAAAATATGACCGAGCGGCGCGCCGACCGCGGCGGCGGCGGCCGCTTCGGCGCCGAAGCGCCACGCGATGAACACGGGCACGAACCCTTTGATGAAATCGCACACGAATACGATGGCGGCGAGCTTCTTGTTGCCGGTGCGGAGCACATTGGTCGCGCCGATATTGCCCGATCCGATGTTGCGGATGTCGCCATGTCCCGCGAGTCGGGTGAAGATCAGGCCGAACGGGATCGAGCCGCAAAAATAAGCGAGCACGAAGCAGCCGAGGATCGCGCCCCAATCGCCGGAAGGGATCGTCATGCCTTAGGTTGGGTTCTCGGCGGAATGAATGACGCGGCCGGCGACGACCGTGCGCAGCACGCAGCCTTGCACTGGCCGGCCGTCGAAGGGCGAGTTGCGGCACTTCGAATGAAAGGCGTCGACCGAGATCCGCCACGGCCGGTCGAGATCGAAAATGACAAAATCGGCCTGTAAGCCCGGCTCGAGCTTTCCAGCCGGCAGCCGCAATATTTCTGCGGGCCGTTGCGCGAGCGCGCCGAGCACGCGCAGCAGCGGTACGCTACCGTTGTGATAAAGTTCGAGCGCGAGCGGCAACAGCGTCTCCAGCCCGACGATGCCGCTCGCCGCCGAGCCAAAGGGCAAGCGCTTCGATTCCTGGTCCTGCGGCGCATGATCGCTGGCGATGGCGTCGATCGTGCCGTCGCGCAAGCCTGCGACGATCGCGCGGCGGTCGTCTTCCGAGCGCAGCGGCGGCGAGACTTTGGCGAAGGTGCGATAGTCGCCGACCGCGGTCTCGTTGAGCGCGAAATACGGCGGTGCGGTGTCGCACGTCACGTTGAGGCCGCGCTTCTTCGCCGCGCGGATCGCATCGACCGCTTCGCCGGTCGAGATATGCGCGGCGTGGTAACGCGCGCCGGTGATCTCGACGAGCCGCAGATCGCGCTCGATCATCATTACTTCGGCGACGCGCGTGATACCGGGAATTCCCAGCCGCGTCGCGATCTCGCCCGAATTCATCGCGCCGCCTTCGGCGAGGCGCGGCTCTTCGGGATGCTGGATGATCAGCATGTCGAAATTGGTGGCGTAAGAGAGCGCGCGCCGCATCACCACGGCATCGGCGATGGCGGTGACGCCGTCGGTGAAGGCGAGCGCGCCGGCGCCGGCGAGCAGCCCCATCTCGGTCAGCTCTTTGCCGCGGAGTCCCTTGGTGGCGGCGGCGTAGGTACGGATGCGGGTAAGGCCGACATCGCGCGAGCGGCGGGCGATGAATTCGACCAACGCCAGTTCGTCGATCACCGGGTCGGTGTTCGGCAGCGCGACCACCGTCGTGATGCCGCCCGCCGCCGCGGCCAGGCCGGCGGTCGCCATCGTCTCCTGGTGTTCGTCGCCCGGCTCGCGCAGCTGGGCGCGCATATCGACCAGACCGGGCGCGAGGCAATGACCGCTGCAATCGACGATCTCGGCGCCGTCGCGCTTGAGGTTCGTCCCGACCGCGACGATCTTGCCCTCGTCGGCGAGAATCTCGCCTTTGCGGTCGAGATTGCTCGCCGGATCGAGCAGTCGTGCATTGGTGAAAAGCGTGCTCATTTTGCCGGCGCGATGTTCCGCGGTTCCTGACTCAGCGCCTCGAGCACGGCCATGCGCACGGCGACGCCCATCTCGACTTGCTGGCGAATGACGCTGCGGTCGATGTCGTCGGCAACCTCGGTATCGATCTCGACGCCGCGATTCATCGGTCCCGGGTGCATGATGAGCGCGTCGGGCTTGGCAGCTTCGAGCTTCGTGTAATCGAGGCCGAAGAAGTGGAAATATTCCCTGAGGCTCGGGACGTAGCTTCCCTGCATGCGCTCCAATTGCAACCGCAGCATCATGACGATATCGACGCCCTCGAGGCCTTTGCGCATATCGGTAAAGACCTCGACGCCGAGGCGGTCGACTTCGGCGGGCAGCAAAGTCCGCGGGGCGACGACGCGCACGCGCGCGCCCATGGTGTTGAGAAGTTGGATATTGGAGCGCGCGACGCGGCTGTGCGCGACATCGCCGCAGATCGCGACCAGCAGCCCTTGCAGCCGGCCTTTGCGCAGCCGGATCGTCAACGCATCGAGCAGCGCCTGCGTCGGATGCTCGTGCATGCCGTCGCCGGCATTCACAACGGCGCAGTCGACCTTCTCGGAGAGCAGTTGTACCGCGCCCGATTCCGGATGGCGCACAATCAGCACGTCGGGATGCATCGCGTTGAGCGTTACGGCGGTATCGATCAGCGTCTCGCCCTTTTTGATCGAGCTCCATTCCGCCGACATGTTGATGACGTCGCCGCCAAGCCGTTTGCCGGCAAGCTCGAACGAAGCGCGCGTGCGCGTCGAGTTTTCGAAGAACAGGTTGATGATCGTGCGGCCGCGGAGCAGCGATTGCTTCTTATCGGCCTGGCGATTTTGGTCGATGTAAGTTTCCGCGCGATCGAGCAGCTGCGAGATGTCGTCGGGCGAAAGGCCCTCGATGCCAAGAAGATGGCGGTGCGGGAACGAGAACGGCGCGGACGGCCCTGTGGTCATTAAAGGCGTAACTATAAGGAGCGGTCCTCGGCCCGGCAAGCGAAGCCGGGTTCAACCCTAGGTATGATCGTAGGCGCGCTCGCCATGAGTGGCGAGATCGAGGCCGTCGCTTTCTTCTTCGGCGCTGACGCGTGTGCCGCAAAGGGCGCCGGCGATCTTCGCGATGGCGAAAGTCCAGCCTGCCGACCAGACAAGCGCCGCGAGTACGCCGATGAGTTGCGCGACCACTTGTTTTGGCAAGGTCATCCCCGCCGCATAGCCGACGCCACCGAGCGCGGGCAGGGCGAAGATCGCGGCGAGCAGCGAGCCGGTCATGCCGCCGATGCCGTGGACGGCAAAAACGTCGAGCGAATCGTCGATCCTCAGCCGTTGCTTGACGAAATTGGTGGCATAGAAGCAGATGCCGCCGCCGATGATGCCGATCGCCATCGCTCCGGCCGGGCCGACGAAGCCCGAAGCCGGCGTGATCGTCGCGAGGCCCGCGACACAGCCGGTGACGAGGCCGACCGAGGTCGGCTTGCCGACGCGCAGCCATTCGATCGCCATCCAGATGAGCGCTGCCGCCGAGGCCGCGAGCTGCGTCGCGAGGATGGCAGAAGCGGCCGAGGCGTTGGCCGCGAGCGCGCTGCCGCCATTGAAGCCGAACCAGCCGACCCACAGCATGCCGGCGCCCACCATGGTCAAGCCGGGGCTATGGGGCAGGTTGAGCCGGTGGGGGAAGCCGGCGCGCGCCCCGATCAGCAAGGCGGCGACCAACGCCGACACGCCGGCGGTCGTGTGGACGACGATCCCGCCGGCGAAATCGATTGTGCCTTGCTGCGCCAGCCAGCCGTTGCCCCAGACCCAATGGGCGACCGGCAGGTAGACAATGACGAGCCATAGGGCCGAGAACAGCACGACGAAAACGAAGCGCACGCGCTCGACGAAGGCGCCGATGATCAGCGCGGGCGTGATGATCGCGAAAGTCATCTGGAACAGCACGAAAGCGCCTTCGGGCAAGCCGTTCGGCAGCACCTTGGTGTCGAGCGCCGGCAGGAAGGCATCGGCAAGCGAGCCGATCCAGGCATTGCCCTGGTCGAAGGCGAGGCTGTAGCCGAACGCCGCCCAGAGCACGGAGACGATGCAGCAGATCGCGAAACAGTGCATCAATACCGAGAGAAGATTACGCGCGCGCACCAGCCCGCCATAGAACAGCGCGAGGCCGGGCAGGGTCATGAACAGCACGAGTGCCGACGCGATCAGGACCCAGGCGGTGCTGCCGGTATCGATCGGCGTTGCTTGTGCGGCCTGCGCGCTGAAAGCGCCACTTGAGACCATCAAGAGAGCGAACGCGGCTAAGCCAAGCCGCGCGATAGCCGTCAGTGCCGATCGCATCGATATCCCCAGAGAAGCGCGCCTTGACCGGCGCCTTGCGCGCATATTGTCCGAGCGAGGAGCGGAGCACAATAGAGGGCGCGGCGCTTAATTCGTCGCGCGGCGGTGGTTGAGATGGTCGAGCAGCCCCTGCAGGATATAGGCGGCCGCGGCCTTGTCGATCAACGCCGCGCGGCGGCGGCGCGACAGGTCGGCTTCGATCATGCCGCGCTCGACGGCGGCGGTGGACAGCCGTTCGTCCCAGAAGGCCACAGGCAGTTCGGTGTGCATCATCAGGTTCTTGGCGAATTGGCGGACGCCTTGGGTCCGCGGGCTGTCGCTTCCGTCGAGCGCGAGCGGCAGGCC
>DATGLO010000512.1:0-5486 GCA_035294105.1 Allostellaceae bacterium | reverse complement strand
CGTCAGCATCGAGATCACCGTGCCGAAGCCGCGCGGCGTCATCAGCACGCCCGCCGTGACGACCGGGTAATTCAGCACCACCTGCAGCAAGGTCGGCAACAGCGCCGTCGAGGCGAGGATCACGACGCTGATCAGGAACATCAGCACGTTGCCCGACGAAAAGTTGCGGTCCTTGAAGAGCACGAGGTTGACGAAGGGGTTGGCCGAGGTCGCCGAGTGGACAAGGAAGATCCAAAAGGCCGCGATCGCGACGCCGAGCTCGACACGGATCTCGTTGGAGGCAAGCCAATCCTTGTATTCGCCGCGATCGAGCATCAGCTGCAGCGCCCCGACGGCGAGGCTCAGCATGGCAAAGCCGAAGAAATCGAAGCCGCGGCGATGCGTCTGGCTCTCGCGCGCGAAGCTCGCCAGCACCATGAAGGTAACGATGCCGACCGGGACGTTGATGTAGAAATTCCAGCGCCAGTTGTAGGTGTCGGTCAGCCAGCCGCCGAGAGTCGGGCCGATGATCGGGCCGAGCATCACGCCGGCGCCCCAGATCGCCATCGCGCCGCCGGCTTTCTCGCGCGGATAGATGTCGAGCAGCATCGCCTGCGCCAGCGGCACCAGCGCCGCGCCGCAGAGGCCCTGCATGAAACGGAACAAGACCATCTCGTCGATGTTCGCGGCGAGGCCGCAGAGCATCGAGGTGATGGTGAAGCCGAACACCGAGCCCAGCAGTAATCGTTTGGTGCCGAAATTCGAGGCAAGCCAGCCCGTCAGCGGCGTACCGATGGCGGCAGCGACGATGTAAGAGGTCAGGACCCAGGTGACCTCGTCCTGGGCAACCGAGAAGCTGCCCTGCATATGCGGCAGCGCGACATTGGCGATCGTGCTGTCGAGCGTCTGCATAATCGTCGCCAGCATCACCGCGGCGGTCACGACGCCGCGATTCAGGTCGCCATGGGATGTCGTCGCCGGTGCCATAACGACGCGGCTTTAAGGATGCGTCGACGCGGCCGTCTGCTCGGGATTCCACGGCGGCAAGGTCCGCGTGTCGACCGTGACATTCGCGCTCATCCCGGCGCGCAGCGGATGATCCGGATCGGCGTCATCGATAATCAGCTTGACCGGAATGCGCTGCACGATCTTGACCCAGTTGCCGGTCGAATTTTGCGGCGGCAGTACCGAGAATTCCGAGCCCGTGCCGGCGCTAATGCTCTCCACCCGCGCGTGGAAGACGCGATCGGGATAGGTGTCGATCTCGACTGTCGCGCTCTGCCCAGGGCGCATGCGCGTGAGATCGGTCTCCTTGAAATTCGCCTCGATCCACGGATGGTCGGTGGTGACGAGATCGAAAGCCGGCGACGCGGCAGTGAGATATTGCCCGACGGGCAGATGATTGACCTGCGTCACATAGCCGTCGGCAGGCGCCGTGATCACCGTGTTCGCGAGATCGAGCTTCGCCTGATCGACCTGCGCTTGCGCCTGCATCACCAGCGGATGCTGGTCGGTCGGGAGGTCGGGATTGCCGCCGAGCGCCGCCAGCACATTGGCGAGCTGCTGCTGCGCCGAAGAGAGCTGCTGCTTGGCGGCATCGAGATTGTGCTTCGCCTCGTCGTATTTCTGCTGCGAGGTGATATGGGTCGCGAGGAGCTGTGCCTGGCGATCGGCTTCGCGCTGCGAATAATCGACCGTGTCTTGCGCCGCCTTCACGTCGGACTGGCGCTGCTTATAGGTCGCGCGCAAGCCGTCGATCTGCAGCTTGGTCGCGGCGAGATTGGCCTCGGCCTTGGCGAGCGCGATCTTGTAGCTGGAATCGTCGAGCCGGATCAGCACCTGGCCCGCTTTGACATACTGGTTGTCCTTCACCTCGACGGCGACGACACGCGCGCTGACATCGGAGCTGAGGACGATCTTGTCCGCCTGCACATAGGCGTCGTCGGTCGACGCCGAGCGGCCGGCTGTGAGATAGAGATAGGCCGCGATTGCCACGAGGACGAGCGGGATGCTCGCCATCAGCAAGACGCGAAGGAGCGTGCCGCGCTGGCCGAGCCGGCCGCGCGTATCGCTAAGAACGCTCATTCCGCGGCTCCCGGCACCGGATCGGCGGCTGGCACATCGTCCTTGGCCGCGTGGTCGGAGAGATTGCGCCGCGCGCGCAACAGCAGTTCCATGATGACGTCGCTTTCCTGGGGCGAGAAGCCGCTAAGCGCTTCGGCGCGAACTTCGCGGCCGATCTCGATCATTTCGGCAAAGAGCGGCTTGGCCTTTTCGGTGATGAAGAGCTGCCAGGCGCGGCGATCCTGCGGGTCGGGGCGGCGCTCGACCCAGCCCGCCTGCGCCATGCGGTCGATCAGCCGCGCCAGCGAGATCGGCTCGATCTCCAAAAGCTCGGCAAGCCCCGCCTGGTTGATGCCCTCGTGATAGACGAGATAGGCGAGCACCTGGCACTGGGCGCGGGTGAGGCCCAGCGACTTCGACCGCTGGTCGAAGCGCTTGCTGAGGAGCCGCGCGGTTTCGTAGAGCACGAAGCCGAAGCTTCGGTTGAAATCAAATTCAGCCATGTAGCTATTTTAATAAGCAGGCTTAGAATAAGGGTTGCTAGGTCTGCAATGCTGCTGCGCAGAAATCCTATGTCACTGTTCGGAAAGATAAAATTGGCTTTGTTCGGTAATAATCGGCTTCAGCGCGACCCTGCCGTCCCAAATGAACGTCAACTACGTACAATTTATACAGTATTTGCGGCCACCTGGCAAGTGCGGCCGACGATCAGGAATTGGCGGGACGCGGCGTCGGGCGGAAGAACAGGCCGAGCTTCAGGCTCTCGGCGATCATCTCGGATTTGCGGCGAAAGATGGCCGCAACCTCCGGTGAGAACCGCTCCTCGGCGGTCGCGCGGAAAAGGGCGAGCCAGCGCGCGAACATCGGTTCTTCGATGCTCTTCTGCCGCATGTGGGCGAGCAGCGGATTGCCCTTGTAGCGGCCGGTCGTGAGCATCACCGACGACCAGAAATCGTACATCTTGCTGAGATGAACCGGCCACGCATCGGGCGCGATCGCGCGCTCGAAGACCGGCGCCAGCATCTCGTCGCGCCTGACCTTGGCGTAGAACGCATCGACCAGACCGACGATGTCTTCTTCGGTGACGGCGGGCATGGAAGGGCCTCGGCTCTTTTCGCGAGCATGATATAGGAACTCGGGCCGCGGCGGCGCTGCGACCGAAGCGCCCGTGACGTTGGTGGGGTTATCGCGGCACCGCGTGGCGGCCGCTATTCTGGCCGTCGCCGCCTCACCCTTGGATCATCACATGCCCCCTGCCCGCCGCTGGATCGATGTTCACCATCACATCGCTCCGCCCGCTTATGTCGCTCAAGGCGGCGCCCGGGTCGGCGGCGCGCTCAAGACCTGGTCGCTGGCCAAATCGCTCGAGGATCTGGAGCAAGGCGGCGTCGCCACGGCAATCGTCTCGGTGACGCAGCTCGCGAAACACATCGCGAATGACGAGCAGCGCCGCAGGCTGGCGCGGAGCTGCAACGATTACGCGGCCAAGCTGGTCGCCGACCATCCGGGCCGGTTCGGCATGTTCACCGTGCTGCCGCTGCCCGACATCGACGGTACCCTCGAGGAGATCGCCTACGGTCTCGACGTGCTGAAGGCCGACGGCGTCGGCATGTATACCTGCTACCACGATAAATGGATGGGCGACCCGGCTTTCGATCCGGTCTTCGCCGAGCTCAACCGCCGCAAGGCGGTGATCTATGTCCACCCCTCGGTACCCGATTGCTGCCTCAACCTGATGCCCGGCGTCGCCGATTCCGCGATCGAGTTCGGCACCGACACGACGCGCGCCATCACCCGCATGGTGTTCAGCGGCACCGCGCGCAAATACCCGGATATCCGCGTGATCTGGTCGCATGCCGGCGGCACGATGCCTTATCTCATCGAGCGCTTCACCCGCATGGCCGAAAGCAAGGAATATAAATCGCTCCTTCCCGACGGCTTCCTTCACGAGGCGCGGCGCTTCTTTTACGACACGGCGCAAGTCGCCAACCACACGACGCTCACCTGCGCGCGCGCGGTGGTGCCGGACTCACATTTCGTCTTCGGGACCGATTTTCCTTATCGCACATCGCGCGAACATGTCGTCGCACTCGAAACTTGCGGCGTGTTCGACGGCGCACAACTCGACGCGATCGCAAGGGGGAATGTCGAGAAGTTGCTGCTGCCGCGCTACGCGCGATAGTTCACGCCGTATGCCGCGCTTGCATCGCTGACCGTCGCACGGCGCGGCGCGGGCGTGGCGCGGTTGTGCTACAGATGCGGCGCGAAACGGCGCGGGCTTAACCGCGATAGGGTGCGCGTGACATCTGCAAGCGACATGGTCCGGCGCTGGACACGGCGCAGCGACGGCGAATTGGGCCCGCCGCTCGGCCTGATGCTGGGCATGTTCTTCACCTACATTGGCATCGGCATGGTGTGGTCGATCCTCACCGTTTACGCGACCTCGCTCGGCGCGAGCGCTGCGACGGCGGGCGCGACCATCTCGGCGTTCGGCGCCTCGCGTCTCATCGTCAGCGTGCCCGCCGGCGTGATCTCGGAGCGCCTCGGCCGCGTCAAGGTGATGGTGGTCGGACTTCTTCTCGTAGCGGCTTCGTCCTTCGTCGCCCTCGCCGTGCACAGCATGGCGACCCTGATCGCCTGCCTCATCCTCCAAGGCTTCGGCTCGGCCTGCTATGGCACCGCGGCGCTCAGCGCCGTCACCGATCGCGGCACGCCGACGACGCGCGTGCGCGACATGGCCGCTTATCAGACCGCGACGCAGATCGGCCTGTCGCTCGGGCCGGGGCTTGGCGGCTTCGTTGCCGCACTCTGGGGCTACGGTGCGCCTTTCGCGTGCCAGGGCGCGATGGCACTGGCGGCGCTGATCGCCATCATCCGCTTGCCGGAAGGCCGCCCGGCAAAACCGCGGGACGGCGCGGTCGCGGTTTCGCGCTGGGCAATCATCGGGCTGATCGCCGGCGTCGCCGGCTTAAGCTATGCGCTGTTCTTCGGCCGCGTCGCCTCGTCTTGGATTTTGATGCCGCTGATCGCGCACAACATCATGGGCCTCGGCATCGGCACGGTCGGCGCGCTGTTGACGGTCAGCTCGATCGCCAATCTCACCATCCTGCGCTTCATCTCGATCTTCGTGCGCCGCTTCGGCCGGCTCGTCACGATGATCGGCTCGACGGCGACGGTGCTCGCGGCGCTCGCAGTGCTCGCCTTAGCGCATACCGAGGCGATGCTCTGGGTCTTCACCGTCCTGATCGGCGCCGGCATGGGCGTCTCGAGCGCGCTCGTCACCTCTTACGCCGCCGACGCCGCGCCCCAAGGTCGTATCGGCGCGGTGATGGGATCGATGCGCATGACGACCGATCTCGGCGCCATCACCGGACCGATTCTCGCCGGCTTCTGCGTCGATCAGCCTTGGCTCGGCACCGCCGGCGGCATTGGCCTCTGCGGGT
>DATGLO010000511.1:0-4912 GCA_035294105.1 Allostellaceae bacterium | reverse complement strand
CAACTTCCGCATCCTCGTCAGGTGGCTGCAGCTGCTTTTGTGCCTGATCCTGGCTGCGCTCTCACCGCGCCAAATCCCTCATTCCCCCTGAAAAGTCGGATTCTTCACGAACGACGATCTAATGTGCCTCGGGCGCGGGCGTTGTCGAGGTTGGCGCGCCCGGCGCCGCGGAGGGCTCGCTTGGATCCTTGTAGAGATCTTCCATCTCGGGCGAGGCCGGTGCCGGCTCGCCATGCCGCAGCTCGGCGGCGCGGTGCTGACGGTAGAGACTCCGGATCTCGGCATAGAGATCGATGGCGTTCTTCTGCAGCTCGTCGAGATTGCCGAGATTTTGCGCGCGCTGGTCGAGGCCTTCGGCGCCCCAGCGCGCATAGGTCGCGACATCGGCGCCGTAGTCATAAGCGAGATACGAGAACGGGTCGGCGTAGCCGTCCGCAACCATGCCGACGGCATCGCGCGGATTGGACGGCCCCAAAAGCGGCAGCACGAGATAGAACATCTCGGGGACGCCGTAGTGAGCGAGGGTTTGGCCGAAATCGCCCGATTGCTTCTCGATACCCCACATCGAGGCGACATCGAACACGCCGCCGATGCCGATGGTGCTGTTCAGCGCGAAACGCTCGGCGGTCCAGCCGGCGCGCTTGAATTCGGTCTGCAAGACATCGTTCGCGAAGATCACCGGCTCGTGCAGATTGCCGAGGAAGTTGCGGACCGCATCCTTGCCCGGGTCGGGAACGACGTTCTGGTAGATTTGCGCGACGGGTTTGATCACCCACTTGTCGACGAACATGTCGAAGGCGAAAATCTGCCGGTTCATCGGCTCGAGGGGATCGTTGTTCGCGTCGTATTGCGCCCGCGCAGCCGGATCGGTCGGCGGCGTTGCGCAGGCCCCGAGCGCCAAAAGCGGGAGGAGCGCGGCCAGGAATTTTTTGGCGGTGTATTTGCGGTCCACGATGGCGGCCTGGTGCCTTCAGATTATCGTGGCGGCAACAGCCACGCTTGCGGCGGGTATCGTTTACGACCTAAAGCGCGATTGCAACAGCAAATTTAACCAAAGGCCGTATCGGCGCCAGCTTCGGAAATCGCCGCTAAAAATCGGTTAATTCGGGCATGCGATTGCAACTATTGGAATATCTCGCTTGGCTTTTGATCGGCCTCAGCTGTCTCGGCTGCGGCTATCTGTGGTATGCGTGCAACGCAGTCGAAAAATTCGCTCGGCGCCCCCGGTCGCGCGCCGCCCGTCAGCCGCCCGTCACCGTCCTGAAGCCGTTGCGCGGCGAAGATCCGGCCCTGGCCGAGAATCTGCGCTCCTTCCTGCGTCAGGACTATCCGGTTTTCCAGCTGGTTTGCGGCGTGGCCGATGCCGGCGATCCGGCCGTGGCTGTCGTTCGTCGATTGATGGCGGAGTTTCCGCAGGCGGATATGGCGTTGGTGGCCGATCCGCGACAACCAAGCGCCAACCTCAAGATCGCGAATCTGCGGAACATGATGGCGGCGGCGCGGCACGACCTGCTCGTGCTGGCGGACAGCGATATGCGAGTCGGGGGGGACTATCTCGCGACCGTGACGGCGCCGTTGGTATCCGACCCCGGCATCGGCTTGGTCACGTGTCTTTACCGCGCGCTCTCGGCCGGCGGTCTCTGGTCCGATCTCGCCAGCCTGCATATCAATCACGGCTTCCTGCCGCAGGCGGTGGTCGGCGAAGCGATCGGGCAGGGCGCCGGCTGCTTCGGCGCGACGATGGTACTCGAGCGCTCGACCCTTGCGGCTGTCGGGGGATTCGAAGCTTTGGCCGATCAGCTTGCCGATGATCATGCGCTGGGGCGGGCGGTGCGCGGCCTCGGGCGGCGCGTCGAGCTTTCGCCTTATGTCGTCGACGATATTGTCGCGGAAGCCGACTTCATCGGCCTCTTTCGCCACGAGCTGCGCTGGGCGCGGACAATCCGTCTCGTGGCCGCCGCCGGTTACGCGGGCTCGGTGGTGACTTTCCCGGTGCCCCTGGCGCTTCTCGCCCTATGCCTCGGCGCGGCTCCCGCCGGCGCCGCGGGAATGCTGCTTCTCGCGCTCCTCGCCCGCGCGCTGAGCGCGCGGCGGATCGACCGGGCGCTGCGGCTCAAAGCCGCGCCGCTTTGGCTCCTGCCGGTCCGCGATGTGTTGTCCTTCGTCGTCTTTATCGCTAGTTTCTTCGGTCGAAGCGTCGCCTGGCGCGATCGCCGCTTCCGGATCGGTCCGGGCGGTCAACTCGTTATCGTACCAGAGAAATCCCGGTAAAGCCGGTGGCGGGAAAGTCGACATGATGAAGACCCTGTTTCTGCAACCCCCGTCTTTCGAGGGGTTCGACGGCGGCGCGGGCTCGCGCTACCAGGCACGGCGCGAAATTCGCTCGTTCTGGTACCCGACCTGGCTGGCGCAGCCGGCGGCACTCGTGGCCGGCAGCAAGCTGATCGACGCTCCGCCGGCGCGCATCGAACTCCCCGAAGTGTTGCCCCTGGCTAACGATTACGAGCTTGTGGTGATGCACACCTCGACGCCGTCCTTCGCGAATGACGTGAAGGTCGCGCAGGCGATGAAGGATCGAAACCCGCGACTTAAAGTCGGCTTCGTTGGCGCCAAAGTCGCCGTCGAGCCGCGTGAGAGTCTCGAGGCGGCGCGCGTCCTCGACTTCGTCGGCCGCAACGAATTCGATTTCACGATCAAGGAAATTGCCGACGGCAAGGCGTGGGACGGAATCGACGGCCTCAGCTATCGCGACGCCGCGGGCAACATCGTCCACAATCGCGAGCGCGCGACCCTTGAGGACATGGATCAGCTGCCGTTCGTCACCGAGGTCTATAAGCGCGACTTGAAGATCGAGGACTACTTCATCGGCTATCTGAAGCATCCCTACATCTCGATCTACACGGGCCGCGGCTGCAAGTCGCGTTGCACCTTCTGCCTCTGGCCGCAGACCGTTGGCGGCCATCGCTATCGCGTGCGCAGCGTCGCGCACGTCATCGAAGAGATCAAGCTTGCCCGGCACTACTTCCCGCAGGTGCGCGAGTTTTTCTTCGACGACGACACCTTTACCGACAACCTGCCGCGTGCCGAAGCGATCGCAAAGGAGCTCGGCAAGCTCGGCGTGATGTGGTCTTGTAATGCGAAGGCGAACGTGCCGCGCAAGACGCTGGAGGTCTTGAAGGACAACGGACTGAGATTGCTGCTCGTCGGGTACGAGTCGGGCAATCAGCAGATCCTGCACAACATCAAGAAGGGCATGCTGATCGACGTGGCCAAGCGCTTCACCAAGGATTGCCACGAGGTCGGCGTGACGATCCACGGCACCTTCATTCTCGGCCTCCCGGGCGAAACCAAGGAAACCATCCAAGAGACGATAAAGTTCGCGACCGAGATCAATCCCCATACCATCCAGGTCTCGCTCGCCGCGCCTTATCCCGGCACCTTCCTCTATAAGCAGGCGGTCGAGAATGGCTGGCTCGATGCCAAACATGCGGAGCTGATCGACGAGCACGGCATTCAGATCGCGCCGCTGCATTATCCGCATCTGAGCCACGAGGAGATCTTCGACTCGGTCGAGACCTTCTACAAAAAGTTCTATTTCCGCGCCGGCAAGATCGCCTCGATCGTGGGCGAGATGGTCAAGAGTCCCGAGATGATGAAGCGGCGCCTGCGCGAAGGCGTCGAGTTCTTCCACTTCCTGCGCGAGCGCGAGCTGGCGCATTAGGATTTGCTGCCGCGGCAGCTACTGCCGCTTGTCCTTCACCGGCCCCAGCAGCGCCGGCAGCAGCAGGAACGTGCATAAGAGCGTATAGGCAAGCGCCAGCATCAAGAGCTTGCCCATATCCGACGTGCCGGGATGATTCGACAGTGCGAGGCTGCCGAAGGCCGTTCCGGTGGTAAGCGCGCTGAAGAGAATGGCGCGCGCGGTGCTCGATTGCAGCAGCTCGCTGTTGCCGGCGCGCCAGCGCATAACGAAGTAGATGTCGAACGATACGCCGATGCCCAAGAGCAAGGGCAAGGCGATGATGTTCGCGTAGTTGAGCGGCAATCCCGCGACGACGCCGGTCGCGAGGGTCAAGAGACCGGCGAGCAGCAGCGGCGCCAGGACCAGCGCCACGTCGGCGATCCGTCTGAGCACCACGAACAGCAGGATGGCGATCGCGATCAGCGCGATGATGCCCGCCGTCCCGAAAGCGTGGATGACGGTCGCTGCGGATTCCTGAATTGTCACGGGCGTGCCGGTGGCGTTGGGCGCGACTTTGCGCACCGCGTCGACGAAGCGCACGAGGGCGGCATTGTCGCTCACATTCCCCTTCGGGAAAACCTCGATCCGCGCCCGCCCGTCGCTGGTGACCCAATCGTTCTTCACTTCGGGCGGCAGGTTGGCGAGTGTGACCTTTTGCGGATTGAGCGATGCGCGCAACTCGTCGAGCCGGCGCGCGGCGGTCGCCGAAAGATTCTGGATCAGCGCAGGCAAAACCGACGGCCCGCGCGCGACCACGCCCTCGAGCGCCTTCGACAGGCGCGCCGCCGCGGCATCGCCGTGTTCTCCGAGCGGTTTCACGTCTTTGTCGAAATCCGCGGTCGCGGCGAGCATCGCTTGATCGGTCGCCGGCGGGCGAATGCTCGCGGGATAGAGCGTCGGTGCGAGCAAAGTCCGAGCATCCTGGATGATCGCGAGCTTTGCATCCTGGTCATCGGGCACGAAGCTCTGGATGGTGACGGTCTGACCGACCTCGGGCAGGGCATCGAGCTGCTTTGCGACCGAGGCCGCTTGCGCGGTCGACGGCTCGAGCAGCTCGATTGTGTAAGGGGTCGAGCTCGGATCGTTCATCAGATCGAACAAGGTCGACACCGCTTCGTTGTTCTTGCTCTGAAGGTTCAGCGGATTGAAATCGAAGCGCAGCCACGGCAG